>JBILET010000078.1:0-6318 GCA_044351935.1 Bdellovibrionota bacterium | reverse complement strand
CTTCCTTAAGTGGTGCTGCTCGGATCAGGCAAGAAGGCGCTATTTTGATAGCTGCAAATAAAATTGCAGTTGATATTGAATCAGTTGTACAAAACTATGATTCAATCTGTCGCGAAACAATTAGTTTTATTAAACAAGCAAACAAATATGATCTTCATAATGCAGTTGATATATTGCATGGTGCCTCTGAATTTCTAAGAAGACAGAAGCGACTAAAAAGTGGAAAAGCTTCTACCTTGATTTCATCTTTACAAAATAATGTCTTTGACTGTGACACAGCTTGTCATCTTTACTCTGATATCCTAGAGGCATTTGGATTTACACCTCAGTTTTGTATTAGTACTGGCCACGCACATTTGGTTGTCGATGATATTCATTTTGAACCGAGAGGGGGAGTTATAACTAGTCAATTAGCAGCAAAAAATAAATACGTTGTGATGGATATACTATCCCCACAAGTGGCGGCACAAGTACTAGGTTCTATAGATGCTGTATCTTTAGTGTTCAATCCAGATGCAACGCAATTTTCTTTGGCTACTTTATTAGAGAAAAACTTCCTTAAAGCGATTAAATACCGATCCAAATTTAATATCCCTGGAATCTCTAATTTTGATGTCAACATATCCTTAAATGAAGCATTGGCTCTTGAACAAACAGTTCAAGAACTTCTAAAAATTGCACGCTCTGAGATTCATGCATTGAGTTCATGTTTTATGTTGTCAGAGCAACTTGCTTGTTCTAAACATTGTCCACCTGAGCATGTGATTGGAATACAAAAATCAATCGGACAAGCAATTTTTGATCTTTCCTATAGTAAGCTTCTTCCCTTTGAGTTAGTTAAGATTTTGGGATGCTATTCGTATTTATTGAATTTAACACCTGAACAGACTAGTCACCTCGAATCTGTCATGCGGGGACATGGTCTAAGAACCACTGAAAGTATAATAGAAGAATATTTAATAAAAACTGATAATTCGTGGAATATAGATAATATTCCCAATGCAATGTTAGCTTTTGTAAATGGCGAACCATCCGAGATAAGTAGAGCGCGTGAATTACACCTGACACGAATGTCAGTTGCCGATGGTATCAAAAGTTTACTCATGGGGGATATTCGTGGTCCAGAAGAAAGGTATAAACCTTTATTTGGATATGGCTATAGGATCTTCCCCTATTTGCATCGAGACCTTGGAACTACTGCCTGTACTCAAAGTTGGATACGTTCCTTAGATAAGATTTATTGCGAGTTAGCTGCTCGTGATTTATTTCGCAGACATAATAGGGCAGATTTAACTGATAAATGGATAGTGCCTATAAAAGATAATTTACCTGATGATTTTTGGGAAAATATCAACAAATCAATTGTACCGGGATATACCTTTGGAGTCCCGAGAGAGCAAAAGAAACAAGCAGCACCAGTTGAGCAAGCGCCTACTCCTCGGCCTATTGCCAATTCCCGCGAAGCCCAGATCTTTGGACGTATGTTCGGCATGTCAGCTGAGAATTTTGCGCAAAAAGTATCTACTATTAATGAAAATAGAAATAAGCAATTTGCCAAGACAATCGATGCATATATAGCAGGAGGATATCAATATGAATCAATGTCTAAGGTCGTCATTGCACTTGCTTTTGAGTTAAATAAGATTTCATCCGACCGAAAGATCGTACTTGATAATATGCTTGTAACTGAGCCTGATGTTGTAAGTAGGGCTGCTATGATATTAGCCGAAATTGAGCCGTATCTTTATATACGTTTAATGATGAACTTTTACTATAAACAAGATTTTGAAAATTTCTTCAAGCTTTATGGAGAAGGATTTCAAGGGTTTGAGCATCTTCCTAAAATGATCGAAGTTATAGAAAAACGTATTGAAGAATCACCAGATGCTATTATCAACGCAGCTTATCTATTGCAAGTTTTAAAAGAGGACGAGAAATTACCGTTGTATGTCATGCTTGCTGAAGCTTACTCGCTTCGAAATAATACATCACAAGCGATGTATTATAGAAACTTGGCGTTAGAGAAAAATAAACAAGACGCTATTAAGGTACTTCATCCACATTATGTTAGAGAAATGAATGTTATTTTAGCAAATCATTTTAAGGATCGGCAGGCTGCGCTTGCGGACTTAGTTCATGATAATAGTTATAATTCAAAATATTACTTTACATTAAGAAAAAGAGTTTTGAATCAAGATCTTGATGACATATCGCGAACACGGTAGTTAAGCTCTCCTGCGCCGATGATACCGGGATCTCCCGGGAAAGTAGGTCGTTGCCAGGTTTTTGACCCTGTAATTGGAAACAATTACAGGGTCTTTTTTTTATCTATTTTAAACCTACATAGTTAACTAAAGAACAAGATTACTATAGAGAAGATTTAATACCCACTAAGCATATTCCCAAGATCTGCATCACGATATTTGATTAACCGTCTGTAATTACTAATTTATTTACTTTATATAGATCTAGATCTTCAGACAGAATCCGAAGATCTACATTCCGGGCCCATGATCTACAGATCCCATACTCTGCATACCTAGAACACTCAGAACTATCTGCAATCTTTATAAAAATCATATTCACTAATCCCATGATCTGCATGTTGAGTAGTGAAATTCGAGTGATATACTCAAGATCTGCAGAACTGCAGATAAATATGTTAAGCCGCAAGTCCAAAATATAAGCCTTGACTTATAATAAGCTGAGACTTATTATTTAAATAAGTGAAAATTAAATTTTACCTAAAATCGAGTGGGCGTAGTCCTGTTGAGGAATTCTTAAAAGAATTACCTGAGCCGACTAGGCTTGAGGTTTTTGATGCTTTAGCTCAGCTGGAAGCAGGCAAGAATCTTGAAATGCCTTTAAGTAAAAACTTATCAAGCATTCGATTTGGATTACATGAGTTAAGATTCCGGGATAAGGCGGGGCAAGTTCGTGTGATTTATTATATTAAACGAGGTGATGCTATTTATTTACTGCACGCCTATCGTAAGAAAACACAGGCTATATCTTCCAAAGATATGGATATGATTTTGAAGAGACTAAAGGAGATCTAAATATGGCATGGAAAGAAATGACATTAGAGGAGCTTGCTAAATCACTAGGTGCAGATATTACGGAAGTACGTGAAAAGCAAAAGCTAATTGATATGATTCATAAGATCAGAAAAGCTAAGAAATTATCACAAGCTACATTAGCTAAGAAATTAGGGGTAAGTCAGGCAAGAGTAGCTCAAATAGAATCAGGTATTGGGACTGCAAAGGTTACCTTTGATGTACTTTTTAATATGCTGATAACCCTTGGATATGACTACCGCGTTATCGCTAAAAAAGCGGCTTAACAACAAAGTCGTACGGAGAAACGGGGCACGGAATTTCGTGGCGATTTCAATTGATTAGCCGCCCCGTTTCCCGCACACTTTAGACGTTATACCCTTGATTTTTTACTAACGTTTCTTGCATTCGCTTGAAGCCATTTTGCAAGTGTTTGCTCATCAACAGAACCATCAGCCACACCTATCATAACTATCACGGCTTCTTCTTCTGATGCTGTTAGCTCAATTTTATTAATTTGAAGAAATGCGTAAGCAATTGTCAGTCCGACGCGTTTATTTCCATCGATAAAAGGGTGATTCTTAATTACTCCATATGAATAACTAGCAGCTAATCTGAATAGATCTGCTTTTTTGTATGCGTGCAGATTCTTTGGTCTTGCCAAAGCAGATTCAAGCAATCCTCGATCACGAATACCTGATTTACCACCAAATTCACGAATAAGCTCTGAGTGCATTAAAAGCACTGCTGAAATTGGGACAAAGCGGATCACTTTGCTAGCTCTTTTAGTGCGTTACGATATTTTTTCATAGCACTTCTAGTAGCTGCTATTGAGTCTTCAAAATCTGGGTCGTATGGGGTGATCTTAATTCCATCAGCATCAGCACTAATTAGCACTTCATCGCCTTCTTCAAGATGGTGGGCATTCAATGATTCAGCAGGTAAAATCGCGCCAAGGGAATTGCCAATTTTTCTAATTTTAACTTTAACCATATGTTATTACCTATGTTATAACATGAATCGGTCGCAAGCAATCGAAACTTTACGGGTATAACAATAAACGCCACGCAGAATTGTAACCCTTTGAATTTTTTGAATGATTTGGAGTTCCGTTTGGGTTACAATCTGGTGCGTTAAAACGTTATACGCCCTATCAATATGCAATTAATAGTTGGTCAAAAGAGATTCGTCGCTGAGAAATCAGAGCCCCGCTTGCCCGAAGCGATCAAGGTTGCAATGTCAGTCGAACCATCAACTCGGCTTGGTGTAACGTTACCAAGAAGTGAAGAGCGCCTAGGGAAAAGTGCGGC
Source organism: Bdellovibrionota bacterium (assembly GCA_044351935.1). Lineage (GTDB taxonomy): Bacteria > Bdellovibrionota_C > UBA2361 > UBA2361 > JBIKWN01 > JBIKWN01. The sequence goes on along the minus strand of JBILET010000078.1, from coordinate 1,952 downwards.
GTTGGAATTAGCGACTGAAACAGATCTAGAAGGTATTACAACTCTAGTAAGTAAATTTCCTGACACTTCTTCGCAAGCTACAGAGAAAGGATTTCTTCGTGGCCGATTTACTCCAGAAGAGTATAAAAAACTTATTGATGATAAATGTCTTTATGTAGTTCGTGAAAATAATCAAGTCGTAGCATTTGCATCAGTTTTGCCATGGAATCATTCGATGCTCGCATTAGAGCGAGCAGTTGTTACTTTAAAATTAGGGCCGTTAAAAATCCAACTCTGTCGCTGGACTGGAAAAGACTATGCTGATGTTGTTGAGTCCAAACCAATTTTATACATTGCCGATGCAGCAGTTTCTCCTGATGCTCCTCATGCGGTTAGTAAACTTATTGATGGTCTCTATAAGTTAAGATCAGAAAATCCTAATACATATATTGTTACAACTTGTAGCGAAGCACCTTTGCCAAATGCACATTCAGCTCAGTTTGTTAAACGTATTGGTTTTGAGAGAGTTGGCTATGCTTGGCTACCAGCACGTCCAATGAGCGTTGGCGCGTATCCTGGAAAAACACAGATAGTTTCACCTTTTCAAAGTGGGATTTGGCTTTTAGAGCCGGAGCAAGGCGTATAACAACAAAGTCGTACGGAGAAACGGGGCATGGAATTTCGTGGAGATTTCAATTGATTAGCTGCCCCGTTTCCCGCACACTTTAAACGTTGTCCATCATAATTTCACCGCAGCGAATGTATTTTGTTTTTTACCGCAGAGGTACGCAGAGCAGCTGTGTACAAAGTCAATATCTAAGCAGCAATGAAATGCTGTTTAGGGTCATTTTTTAGAATGCTATTAAGATGAACAATAAATTTACGCATGCATGCAACGATAGCAACTTTTCTAGGCTTTCCATTAGCAAGTAGCCTTCTATAAAAGGCTTGTAAGATAGGATTGGTTCGAATTGCGGCAAGAGTTGCCATGTATAATGTACAACGAACATTAACTCTCCCCCCTGCAATTGAGCGTGCACCTCGAAACGAACCACTATCACGATCAAAAGGAGCAACTCCTACCAATGCAGAAATTTTATTTCTTGGCAGTTTGCCTAACTCCGGCATCTCTGCAAGTAAGGTGCATGTAAGCACTGGACCTACTCCAGTTTGCGATTGAAGTTTTTGGGATTTCTGCCTTAACGTTTGAGAACCTGCAATTATTTGTTCTATAGCACTATTGATAAGTTTAATTTGTGATTTAATTACCCTTAAAGTATCACTGATACTTTTTCTAGTAAGCACGCTTACTCCTGGTGCTTGAAGATGATTTTTCTCCGCTATAAGAATCTTATTTAGCTGCTGGCGCCTTGTTAAAAGCTCCTTAAGCTCTTGAATTTCTTTAGGCTCAGGTTCCCTAGGCTCTGGCGATAATGTTACTCCGTAAGTCATAAGCACCTCGGCATCTAGCATATCGTTTTTTGCGCGACGACCCAATGATTTTGCAAATGCTCTTATTTGACGAGGATTTACAACTGCGGTTGGAAGCTCTTTTGCCCACAGAAGATGATACAATCCCTGTTCATATCCTCCTGTTGATTCCATAACAACAAGTGTTACTTCATACTTTTTTAAGATCTTTGCTAAACGCAAATGACCTTTAGTTTTATTTTGAACTCTGATCAGCTCTACTCCCTCAACACTGATTCGACATTCGATACTATCCTTACTCACATCTAGTCCAGCAACGTTTTTCATCGTATATTTCCTTCTAGGTAAAAAACGCTCGGTCTCGCTGAAATTCGAGCACCATTTAGGGCTCTGGCAGCTGTTCGAGCTAAAGTTAAGAATGGGGTTGGGATCTTGCTCTGCGACAGTCTCTCTGATGAGAACTTTGATCGCATAAGACGATCTCCAACCCCCGCATCTTTAAGTTTGCAATGACTCAAAATGCTTGGCTACTAACATACGAG
>JBILET010000077.1:0-6320 GCA_044351935.1 Bdellovibrionota bacterium | reverse complement strand
CCTGCTCCACGGTCTACAACTTCTTTAGCCCATTCAATTGCATCTTTATCAGTAACTTGACGTCCATAGTCGACCCAAATTTGATATTTATTTTGCACTTGAAAAACTTCAAGCGAGGCAACAATACATTGCGACCCAAAAACTTTGGCACCTTCCGAAATTAAATTTGGATTTTCAACAGCAGCAGTATTGATAGCAACTTTATCAGCGCCAGCGCGAAGAATTTCGCGCATATCTTCAACGGATCTAATTCCACCAGCTACAGTTAGAGGAATAAAAATATTACTAGCGGTGCGACTTACAATATCTTTTAAGCCATTTCTTAAATACAAACTGGCGACAACATCCTGAAATATTAATTCATCAGCGCCTTCTGAATAATATTGCTCGGCAAAATCCCATGCTGTTCCCAACACTCGGTTTCCTTCGAGTTGTAAACCTTTAACAAGGTTTGGACCTTTGATATCGAGTTTTGGAATAATTCTAATAGTTGAAGACATAATTAATTACCAAGCAGTTAAACCACCATCGACAATAATATTCTGACCTGTAATATACGAAGACGCATCGGAGGCCAGAAAAATAAGTGCACTTGTAAGCTCGTCAGCTTGTCCCATCCTACCAAGCGGAACTCGATTGGAGTAGTTAGTCTTAAACTGTTCATTCTGTCCGCTTTCAATACCACCGGGAGTCAATGTATTAACGCGTATATTTTTATCTCCCCAGTATGTTGCAAGATACTTTGTTAAACCAATAACTGCAGCTTTAGAGGCAGAATATACAGCGGGAGTGTTAATTGCGCGCCCATTATAACTTGAGCCATCATAAATTCTTTGATCTGGAGCAACGACTCCGTAAATTGAAGCAGTTTGAATAATACTTCCGCCAGCACTTTGAGTTAACATTTGTTTTCCAACAGCTTGTGCCATTAAAAACATTGCATCGATGTTAACCGACATTACTTCGCGCCAAGTATCTAAGCTAAATTCTTCAAAAGGTGTAAAAAAGTTATCTAAACTGGAAGATTTAGATGCAGCGTTATTGTGCAAGATATCGATTCTTCCGTGATCTGCTACAATTTTATTTATTAACGATTTAACTTCAGATGGTTTTGTAATATCGCAACCATATCCATTAGATTTATTAGAAGTTTTTTGAGTAATTTGTTTGGCTAAATCAATACACTCGGAATTATCTAGATCTACAATGCAAACCGTAGCACCTGCATCTGCCAGAGCATTGCAAAAATGTTTGCCCAATATTCCTGTACCGCCAGTAACAACGGCTACTTTATTTTTTAAACTAAATGGGTTGTTTTGTAGGTTTTGATTCAAATTTTACCCTGTAATTTTTTTTGCATAAGCATTGAAACTATTTCGAAATCCAATTCTGAATCTATATCAATAGACCTATCTTCAGGCATTTCATAAAGTCTAGTAGTGGGTAAGAAAATCGAATCATGATTAAATAAAGTGCTTCTCCTCCAAACATAAATTGATGCATTCATATCAAAACACTTTGGTGCATCTTGTCTTCTGGTGATCGTACCTGCTGGTTTCTTACTCACACTAACACAACCATGTTCATCAAGCTCGACCAAATTAAAGTACGGCGAGCGACGAGCTGGCGTAGCGGTGATTATATTTTCGATTGAAGAATCACTTTGAATTAAGTTTACGCAATTAATTATGTCTTCAACTTCTCTAAGTGGTGAAGTTGCGTCTAGATCGACTAGAATTTCGAATTTTTTAGATAACTGATTTTCAGTTGACTCAACACAATGTCGAATAGCGGGTAGTTTGGCTGAAGTATCTTGTGCCAGTTCAATAGGTCTTTTAATTAGAACTGTAGCACCAGCGCTTCGTGCAGCTTCCAAAAGTTCATCAGAGTCACTGCTAACAGCAATTTCATCAAATATACCAGATAACTTTGCTTGTTCGATTGAATATGAAAGAAGTGGTTTGCCCGCCAACATGCGGATATTCTTATTCTTTACTCCCTTAGATCCAGAGCGAACACATATGCTACAAAGTTTATTCATCCGGGAAAAATCCAGTTTTTACTGCTTATTGAACGAGCTTATTTATATTATGATGATCAAACGGGAAGACCTAGCGCAAGGAAATTTATGAAAGGAAAAACAGTGTTTGTAACCGGAGCCGATGGCTTTATTGGCAGCCATCTGGTCGAAGCCTTGGTTAAACAGGGGGCTAAGGTCAAAGCTTTGGTGTACTACAATTCATTTGATTCAAGAGGTTGGTTAGACACTGTCGCGCAGGATGTACTTAGTTCGGTCGAGGTTATCCCTGGCGACGTTCGCGACCCGCAGCATATGGAAAGAGTTTCAAAAGATGCTGATGTTGTTTTTCATTTAGCTGCACTTATCGGAATTCCATATTCATATGTAGCACCGGATTTATATATTCAAACAAATATTAATGGCACTTTAAATTTACTAAATGCAGTTCGTAAATGGGGGCGTGCTAAGTTTATTCATACTTCTACAAGTGAAATTTACGGCTCTGCTCAGTTTGTTCCAATTACCGAAGAGCATCCTGTGAATCCGCAATCACCTTATGCAGCTTCAAAAGCCGCAGCCGATCATCTAGCTTTGTCATATTATTGTTCGTTTGATACTCCAGTTACTGTTGTTAGGCCGTTTAACACTTTTGGTCCAAGACAATCTACTAGAGCAATTATTCCTACAATAATGACTCAGATGAAGCAGAAATTTCCTTTAGTCAAAGTTGGCTCGCTTGTACCAACTCGAGATTTTACTTTTGTTGAAGACACAGCCCTTGGTTTTATTGCCGCAGCTAATAGTGATGCAGCTGCAGGAAAAGTAGTTCAACTTGGTAGTAATTTTGAGATCTCTATTGGTGATTTAATCAGTGCAATAGCTGCAGTTTTGAATGTTAAACCCGAAATTCAAACAGAAGAACAAAGAATGCGTCCCGAAAAAAGCGAAGTTCAAAGACTGTGGGCTTCTAATACAAAAGCCAAAGAATTACTTAATTGGAAACCAAAGTACGAGTCAAAAGATGGTTTTATGAAAGCATTAAAAATCACTGCTGACTGGTTTAGTGATCCTGTTAATTTGGGACATTATAAAATTGGACAATATACAGTCTAAAAATAGTACCGCCCCATTTTTAGTCTACGCGGATACTAGATCATCATCGGTTTTGGAAGAGAAATCTTCATCAGATGTTTCAAACTGCAAAGTTGAGTCATGACATCTTATAAATACCTGTGAACTGTTATTAAATTTTCCTGATAATATTTGTTCCGCAAGTGGATCTAGTAAATATTGTTGAATTGCACGTCTAAGAGGTCTTGCACCGTACTCAGGGTCAAATCCATTTTTAATTAATAAATTTTTTGCTTCTGCATCAATTATTAATTCTAAACCTAATTCCCCAGCTCTTTGGTGAACATAGCTTAACTCAATATCTAAGATTTCAGACATGTGTTCGATTCCGAGGTGCTCGAATACACAAGTTTCATCTATTCTGTTTAGAAATTCAGGTCTTAAATACTCACTAGCTGCTCTTTTGATAGAGTTTATTCTTGAGTCTCGACTTGTAACGTTATTTTCACTGTGTAGAAATCCTAATTTATCATCTTTGATTTGTATTGCTCCAAGATTAGAGGTCATAATAATTACTGTATTTCTGAAATCGATTACTCGACCTGCGCTATCAGTTAACCGGCCATCTTCGAGAACTTGAAGTAATAAATTTAAAGCATCTGGATGAGCCTTTTCGATCTCGTCAAATAATACAACACTATAAGGCATTCGCTTTACTTGTTCAGTCAATTGCCCGCCTTCATCGAATCCTACATACCCCGGCGGTGCGCCAGTTAATCTTGATACACTTAACTTTTCCATGTACTCAGACATGTCAATTTTTATTAAAGCATCCTTATTGCCAAATATTATTGACGCTATTGTTTGAGCAGTTAAAGTTTTTCCGACTCCAGTTGGTCCTAGAAATAAGAAACTACCAATTGGACGTTTTGGATCTTTAAATCCTGCACCTGCTCGCCTAAAGACGCCAGATATAGAACGCATAATTTCATTATGACCAATTACATTAGTACACAACTGATATTCTAGTGTGAGTAATTTTTGTTTATCAGTTTGGTTCATCGACTGTAAGGGAATGCCAGTAGCAATCGATGCAACTTCAAGGATTAGATTTTTATCAACAATTATTTCAGAAGGGGCAGGCTGTTCTTTCTTCGATACTTTAATTTCATTAAGACTATTTTCTAATGTCTTTAAGTTTTCAGTTAATGCTTCTTGTCGAATGGAATCTTTACTCTTGCTAGCTAATTTGATTTGTCTCTTTGTATGAAGAATTTCTTTTGATAATGATATCTCTTCGGTGGTAGTTGATGTCCTGCCAAGGGTTGCTCGTGAGCAAGCTTCGTCAATAAGATCAATTGATTTATCCGGTTGGAATCTATCTGTAATATATTGTTCAGAAATACGAACAGCTGTTTCTATGGCATCGTCAGTGATAGTTACATTATGATGTTTTTCATAAAGACTTCGTAATCCTTTCAATATTAAAATTGTATCCTCAATTGAAGGGGGCGCAACAATAACTGGTTGAAATCTTCGTTCTAGGGCAGCGTCTTTTTCAAAATATTTTCTGTATTCATCTAACGTTGTAGCTCCAATAATTTGTATTCCTCCACGAGCAAGTTCAGGTTTTAGAATATTTGCAGCATCTAATGCACCAGAGGCAGCACCTGCACCTATCATAGTGTGTATTTCATCAATAAAAAGTATTAAATCTTTTGAGCTTTTTGCTTCGATAATAATTTTTTTGATTCGTTCTTCGAACTCACCTCTATATTTAGTTCCTGCAACTAGGTTAGATAAATTTAATGATAGTACTCTTTTTCCAACTAGATGCTGAGGGCAATGCTTGGAATTAATTAAGTGAGCTAAAGCTTCAACAATAGCAGTTTTTCCAACTCCAGGTTCTCCAAGAAGTATTGGGTTATTTTTAGTTCGTCTTAACAGGATTTGAACAACTCTTTCTAGCTCTGCATCCCTTCCTATAACAGGATCTAAATTTCCGTTTTTAGATTTAAAAGTTAGATCTGTACTGTACTCATCAAGTGTTTTAGTAGAGCTAGGTTTATTGTTGTTTGGGTTTTGTTTACTACCGCCGCCAATATTATTTTGGACTGTTAATGTACTAAGCTCTTCAGTATTGTGATCATTACTGTTTGTAGTTCCAGTCAATACAGGATGTGTAGATAACGTCATTAATCAAACTCCGAAAGAACGCACAGATAGTACACGCTATAATTCTACCTAGTATTAGTAGGATAACATACAATTATTTTATAAATATAAAATAAATTTATATTCCAAGAGCTGATTTTAATTGATTAGACCAGCGAGAATAACCGACAGCACGTTCAAATATTTCCTTATTGTCAGTCAAGTATTGTCGAAGTTCATTAGAAATTGCGGCCCCGTTTTGTTTTTGCTTTGTATAATCGATTATTAGTCCGTAGATAGAATCACGTAAGAAGAAAGCATGTTGGGCATCATTAGAATTTAACCTACCTCCCGCAGCAAGCAGATCATCCAACATCGATGTTAATCTAACAACTTCTTTAGCAGTTTGTTCAAGGCTTCTAAGGCGCGGATTTCTCGAATAGTCCGTGTCAGCAATTGCACTTTGCGGGAGCAAATTTAACTGCGTAGATTGCGTTTTACAATATAAATTGGATTCAATAAGTTTTCTTAGAAGAATATCACGCTGATCTTTATGTTCTGTTTCTAGTTCCAATGATCCACCAACAATAAAACCTAACTTAGAAAGCGTTGATTCTGAAGCGATGCGTAGTTGATTGGCATCAAGTAAAGTTTGATTTGAATTTGCGACGATATTTTTTAAAGTGCGAACCCAATTTCTAAATCCACCGTGTTCAGTTTGCACTTGCTGTTGTACTTCTTTATATGAAGGCCTTCTATAAAGTTGAGCAGCTTTTGTTACTACAGAGCCTAAAGTTTTAACTTTTTTGGCAGTTGCTGCCATTTTGGACGTAAACGAAAGCTTTTGAGATAAGGTCGTTACCCAGTTGTTAGTATATTGTGTGGATATAGTCATAATTTGGCGCTGGAATTTAGTATATCCAATTAGCAAACCTTAAAAAAATATATTTTTGCCGCCTTGGCGACGTAACCCTTTGATATTACTAAGGAATTAATTGCTTAGGTTGAAGGGCAGTGATTTTGCATCTCGATGGTATAGGTCCTGTGGTACTTGTACAGGCTCGCGACGCTTTTT
>JBILET010000076.1:0-6328 GCA_044351935.1 Bdellovibrionota bacterium | reverse complement strand
CACTTTGATATATCACCGTATAAAGAAAATTGAATTCCCCTTAGCTCGTCAGGAGACTGCATACCCTCCGATCCAGCTGAACTTGAAAAATTTATGTAAAACGAATCCGCATTTGACTCTGTTGCTGGTCCAAAACTTAAACCACCTTTGTAAGTAACATCGGCGGTAATAATTCCATCAGCACAAGTAAAAGGTGAGTTAAATTTAGCTCCGCCAGTTACGGCAACAAAAGGACAGTCTGAGTTTGTATCAAATCTGATAGTAGATGTATCTCCGTCAGCTAATCCTTTGAATATAAAAACTTTGTCACTACCATCTCCGGCGATTGCCTCAAAGAATGTTGCACTACCAGCTGTAACATCCTTAAATGAAATATCTGCTTTTGCCGAGGATAAATTGATTGTTAATAAACAAACCGCAGTTAAAATCAATTTGTATGATAGTTTCATGTCGAGTTCCCTTCTAAAATTTTACTGCTGTACTTTTACGAGCCAATAACCCATATCGGGTCTATGTAGACAAAACTTAACAATGACTAACTTCTATCTTTTACGAATTATTCGTACAGAGTCAGTACCTGATTTTTTATCGTCAGTATTATTAGAGTTCAGGGAAGAGCGGTTCTTTCTTTCGGATCTACCAGATAACTCGTCTTCTTTTTTCTTTAGATAGATGACCAATTCGGCAGGAACCGATGATGCTTCTGTTAATTCAATTAAATTATTTATATAAAATGGAATTAAATTTGTAGAAATATTTCTGATTGAATTACTTGCTTCACGAAGATCGCGCATTGCGCTTCCAGCACCATCTTCCAATTTTTTGGCAACAGATACCTTATCCAAAAGCTTTAGCATTGATTTAATTAATTGTAGTAATGCGCCTTCTTCTCGTGATTGCCTTCTGTGGCCGTAAACAACCGAGGCAAGTCTTGTTACTTCTAATAAGGCATCTACTGAAAATGGTTCCTGAAGAACGCTATCGACTCCATCCAAAACAGATGCAGCTAGGTTAGTTACTTTGCTTCCTGTATTGCTATCTAAGATTTGAATAAATGCACTATCTCGAGCTCCAGTTGTAATGCGTGCTTCTTGGATAAATTCTGCTGCGCCTGTATTAGGGTCTAGTTTTCCTATAAAAACAATTACCCTATCAATATCGTATCTAAGTTTCTCTATCGCCGATCTGGCATCTTTGCATAACTGCACATCTTCAAAACATCCGGCTGAAACCGAGGCAGCTTTTAGCCTCATTCTTCGCTCGAGATCTGAATCAACTACCAATATATTATACTTAGATAACGTACTCACAGACTATCAGTAGTATATAAATAAAACTGTGCATCTGAAAATCTAATTTATTAAAATAGACTATTTAGTACGTTGATTCGACTCTGATACTTTTGAATGTCGTGTTGATCTATATCTACTTTTAAAGCATCTGCAATAATCTGCCCCACCGATTGCAATTCTTTGACTCCATTACCTGGCAGATACTCAATTTCGGTTCTACGCCTTAATATATCCTCGACTTTAATAGCTTGCTCGATTTTAACGCCTAATTCTACTTCGCCATTAGTAAGGTTATCAGTTATCAACTCTAACCGCCCAGGTGCTTCCAAAAGATAATTAGTAATAGCCCCCAGACGACGAACAATCCTTTTTGCAGTATTTTCAGGAATTTTTTGATTTACTAGCTGCTGTTGAATTTGGCTTAGTTCGGTTTGAGTGGCATATCCTGGATACTTAATTCCATTAAGAGATTTAACATTCGCAATATTAATATTTAATTTCTTACACGCAATTTTAAAGCCTTCAAAAGAAGTCCAAGCTGATGTAGTCCACTTGCCACCAAGTAAGGTTAAAATTCCATCTACATTTTTCCAAATATGCTTTCTAGAAAGTACTGCTGTCTTTTTAGGGTCATCGTCTCGCAACGCAAGAGTCCGAACTCCAGCAAAACAATAATGCAGAGTATCTTTATTCAACCCTGAATCAGGTAAATCTTTTTTTAATCTTTCTAATATTTCATCAACTTCCTCTTTTATAGGAAGTTGCTCTAGAGGGATTTGTGTCACATCTCTTTCGGTGGTTCCCACCATAGTTCCTGCAGGATGCGGCAATACAAAGTAATACCTAGCTTTCTCATTCATAGGAAGAAACAGTGCAGGTTGATTCCACGGGCGATTAAAGAGCAAATGAACGCCTGCGCTATAACGAAGCTGATTCGAAAGGTTCTTTGATTCTTGATGCCCGATAAAAGGAATCCACGGGCCAGCACAATTTACAACAAGATCAGAAGTAAGTTTATATTTAGTACCAGTTAGTTCATCTAAAGCTTCAACTAAAAATTTACCATCGGATAATTTTTCAACTTTTGAAACACTTATATAATTTAAACATCTTGCACCTAACTGTCTTGCATGAGTTATTGATTCAATTACCAATCTTGCATCATTCATTATCCCATCAAAATAAGCATAACAGCCCATCAGATCTGTTCGATTAGAATGAAACCCTTCAAAATTTAATTTTTCTCGCGGAATCCATTTGTGTTTTCGCTCTTTTGATCTACACATTAAATCATAAAGATGAAGACCAATTCCTAATTTAATTCTAAACCACCAATCATTTTTATTTACTGGTATTAAAAACTGAGTCGGCCTGCAAACGTGAGGTGCTGATTCAAAAAGTTCCTCTCTTGCCTTAATCCCTTCAAAAACTTGTTGAAAATCAAATGTCTCTAAATAACGTAATCCCCCGTGTGCAAGCTTTGTACTTCTAGACGAAGTACCCGCAGCGTAATCTTGTTTTTCTAATAGAGTGCACTCAATTCCATTTAAAGCTGCAATTCTAGCAAACGCTGCCCCATGAATACCCCCTCCTATTATAAGCATCTTACTATGTGGGACATCATAAAATGACTGTAAGATTTGGCTCCGAGTAGCTTCCAGTGAAGGACTTTTCATACCAGCAAGATTAAGACAAAATTTGCATACAGAGCAAACTATTGTGAAAAAAGATAATTTATCTAATCAATCCATCAAAACTGCCTCTTTATCTTCCCAGCACGGATCTGCTTGCGTATCCCGAGACCTAACACATCCTAATGTCGTAATAGATAACAAACGCTTTGTTGACTTTAGTTCATTTGATTATTTTGGCCTTAATTGTGACATTAGAATTAAGAATTCGTTAGCCGAAGCAATCCAGACAACATCATGGACAACAGGTTCAACAAGAAAAATTTACGGAACAAGCCAAGAGTTACTTAATTTAGAGACCGAACTAGCCCAATGGTTTCAAACTAAAAGTGCAATAACATTTAGTTCTCGCAATCAAGCTGTGTTCTCTTTAATAACAAATCTTGTTACAGAACGTGACCTAGTTTTAGTAGATATAGATTCCACATCTCCAGTATCAGATGCTGCGTTTCAAGTAGGTGCTACTGTAAATACGTTGGACCTAACAGATATCAACTGGCTTGAAACTGTTCGAGCACTGTCTAAAAGACATCCTGCTGACGGAAAAGTTTACTGTTACTTTGAGGAAATATCTTCTGTTCACGGCTCAAAGGTGCAAAGTACTTTTGTTATTGAATCGCTAAAAAAACTAAGTGTTATCCCTATATGCGATGTTACATATTCACTTGGCTTTAGCGCCCCTACAATTTTAAATAGCAAAAAAGGTGATATCACTAAGGAGCATTTATTTATCGGAAGTTTTGGTTTCTCGGTGCCTGGTATCGGAGCATTCATCGCTGGTGGCGAAACTATTGGAAAACTAAAAAATATTTCATCAGCATTACTAAACGAAGCAGCACTACCACCTGTACTAGCAAAACTTAATTTAAATTCTATATATCTACTAAATGAGCTCTACCTTAAATCATCATTACTTCTAGAAAAATCAAAAGAGTTTAGATTAAAAATCTCACAAAACTCCCCAGTCGAAATTGACACACTTATAGAATCACCAATCTTGACCCTTAACTTACCCAATTCGTCAGCTGCAAAAGCACTCTACGAGCACCTATTAAGCAATAATATTCTATGTTCAAGGGTTTCACGCGGAATCTTACGATCTGAATCTTCGCTTATTCGCCTAATAGTTGGACTTGCTCACTCCGAAGATCACTTACTACTTGTATTGCGCGCCCTATCCGACACAAGAAGAGGCTAATTTATTACTGTATATTTAATAGCGCTTTTTCGATCTCTTGCACCTGCTCACGCACGCTTGAGTCATTTTTAATTTTTGTAGTTACAACACTTGCTGCGTGAATAACACTTGAGTGGTCGCGATTACCAAAATGAGACCCTATTTCTGGATAAGAACAAGTTGTGTGCTTTCTGCAAAGGTACATTGCTATATGCCTTGGGAAAGATAAGTTTTTTGTTCTTCTTTTCGAAATAATCTCGGAAACTTTTAAAGAAAAATGAGACGCAACAGCTTTTTTAATGTCATCAACCGAGATGTTAATTTTTTTAGGCTGGAATAGGTGCTTCAAAGACTGGACTGCTAACTCCTCGGTCATTGGAACATTTTGCAACGAGCTCATTGCATGGATTCTTGTTAATGCACCCTCTAGTTCTCTGACGTTTGAAGAAACTTTTTCTGCTATCAGTGCGCAAACATCATGAGGAACTTCAAATCCATCTACTAAAGCTTTTCTTTTTAAGATAGCTACTCTAGTTTCAAAATCTGGCGCTTGAATATCAGCAATTAATCCCCAAGAAAAACGCGTATATAATCTTTCTTCGATTTGTGGAATGTCAGATGGGATTTTATCCGAACTAATAACGATCTGATGTTTTGCGCTATATAAAGCATTAAACGTATGGAAGAACTCTTCTTGTGTTCTTTCTTTTCCAACCATGAATTGAATATCATCGATTAACAACACTTCAATTGCACGCATCTTGGCTTTAAACTCATCCATCTTAGAGTTTCTTAACGCTAAGATTAGCTCGTTGGTAAATGCTTCACTTGAAAGATATAAAATTTTTGCATCGGGACGAGTTTTTAAAATCTGATTTCCGATTGCGTGCAGCAAGTGAGTTTTTCCTAACCCAACTCCTCCATATATAAAAAGAGGGTTGTAACTAACACCAGGTTTATCTGCTACTTGCATAGCAGCGGCATGACAAAATTGGTTGCTATTACCAACAACAAAATTATCAAATGTATATCTAGGATTAATATTAGATTCAAACTTAACCGAAGCAGCAGGGGCGGGGTCGACCACCTTAACAGTAGAACTTAAGCCGTTATTTTGCGCGCCGTTAGATGAGCTTGAGTTATTTGATACAGCAGGCTTAACAACGATAAACGGAGAATATGGAGTGCTGCTTTCTTTTGGTTCACTAAGTTCAAACTTAAGTTTTATAGATTGATTTGTGAAAGCAAAAATCAATGACTCTAACGTAGGCTTAAATCGCTCTTCGACATGAGTCCTAACTAATACTGATGGAGCAAGGATTGTAAGAGAAGATGAATCCTCATCATAGTTACCCGGAGTTAAACCGCGAAGATATCCTTCGTACACAGCAACACTAACTTCGGATTTAATTTTTTCAATAGCATGCAACCAAGCAGAAAATACAGTGCTGTCTTCATTTCTAACACTTGAAGACATTTCGCCTGAAAGAGTGCTTTGCATGTTATTTACTTCTTCCAAATTCTACCTTCTAACTCTATGACTAAATCTTTTAATCAGATTAAGTACACATTCAATATTGAGCTGTGTTTAAATTTTTTGACCGTACGTTAAGACAATCAAAAAAGGGGGATCGTAGTTATATCGCAGAACGAATAATTTTCAATGCTTTTCTTTGCAAAAGTGACAACAATATTTTTTAAGAATTATCACTTTTATGATTTTTTTACTTCAAATAACTTGACTTAATAATTTTATTTATTATTGCTTCGGTGCCTATCATTTCGGAGCTAAAAAACCCCCGAAAAACCGCAATACTAGGCTTAGATTGATTTTTTTAGGGATTTTCTTTAAAGTTCTTGGCGATTTAGTTGTTTTTATATTTGAATTTATAGCCGTGTCTGCAACTTACACTATATTATCTGCTGTTACTCACAATCCTGACTTACAAAAAGTAACGGCTATTAGCGGTGTTATGGGCTCTTTACTTGTACTTGGTTCGATAGCAGCTTCTAAGATCTCAACACCTCAAGGTATTTCAGCTCACATCATTCCTAGTGGATTTAGTTTAACTACTGCATTTGATTTCTTCTTTGAAAAATTTATCCAGTTTCATGACAGCATTACTGGAAAAAGAAACCGCAAATACTTATCCCTTAGTGCCACTGTT
>JBILET010000075.1:0-6402 GCA_044351935.1 Bdellovibrionota bacterium | reverse complement strand
GGAAAAATGAAAAGGAAATTCTTCTTTTTGGTGGAGTTCCTGACAATGAGCTATCAGGTATCTTAAAAAAAGAGCAACAAATGATAGATTTTTTAACTCAAAAACCAAAAGATAAAAGCTTAATTAAACAAACTTGGGAGCAACTAAAAAATTACGCCCAAGCATAGTTAAAGCTAACGCTTATTCGATCTTTGTCTGCCAAATTTGGTGGGACTTCGTGTCTAAGCCAGCTTTCAAACAGAATTAATTTTCCAGCCTCTGCAGGATATTCAACAAAATAACTTTTTGAAGGATTTGTTTTTTTAGGAGGACTAGCCATAAAAAACCCCAACCTTGGATCTTCAAATTTAATAGCTGAGCATCCTTTAGGTGTATCAACATAATATGTTCCACTTATGACTGATAGTGGGTGCAGGTGAAGTCCATGTGTTACCGATTTAGGCATTATATTTACCCAAAAATCACTCATCACAAGTGGTCTATCAAGTAGGTCTAAATCAAGTAATGAGGCAAACTTATAAACGTGAGTTCGAATCTTTTTTTCGAGCTCTAAAAAATTTGAAGAACGTTGATGAAGATTTGGAATAGAATGATAAGAAGTATAGCCTCCTGGGTAATTTTTATGACACCACTTAATACCTGCGCTGTCCTTAGATTTTAAAATCTGAACTTCTTCTATTAGCTGTTTATTAACTTTAGAAGCCTTATTTTTAGGGTATAGATCAGTGTGGTATATCGATGTTGCAAAGTACTGTTTTGTAGGTTTTGAATTTTTACTCATTTTGGTTTTAAACCTTTAGTTTTGACAATCTTTCGGACTTTTTCGAGATCATCTGGTGTTCCCATATCAATCCACTGAGTTCTTGAGTCAACTTTAAATCCTTGTACTAGTTCGCCATTTTTAGCAGCAGCAAAAAATGCAGGAATTGTTGAAAACTCACCGTCGAATTTGTCTAAAAATAAAAAATACTTTGGATCTATTACTTGAACACCACAGAATCCAACTTCTTTTATAGTACCTGTTACTTTACTAATTTTTTCAGCACGAGTACCACTGCCAAATCCAACAAGTTTATTCGAATCATCCATAAGCAGCGGCCTTTTTGTTGGTCTATCCATTACGGCTAATGTGGCAAGTGCGTTTGATGATTTATGAGCTTCAACCATTTTTGATAAATTAATTGAACTAAATACATCACTGTTATGTAAGATAAATGGCTTATCATCAAAAAACCATCTGGCTTTTTTTAATCCCCCACCTGTTCCTAATATGATGTCTTCATTAGAAAACTGTATATCAATACCAAAATTATGACGTTTAGCGACATGTTCTTTAATCTGGTCGCCTAAATGATGAATATTAATAACCACACTGGTTACTTTGGCATCAATTAATCTGCTTATTACGTGATCTAACATTGTTAAATCATTTCCCAGTGGAACTAAACATTTGGGAGTTGATTTTGTAAGTTCGCCAAGTCTTGTTCCAAAACCAGCGGCGAATACCATCGCTTTCATTTTGGACAGTCCCTATGAGTTAAGCTGATTTCAAGTTCAGGGTTTATTTCTAATCTGCGCTTTAGTCTTTCTGCAAAATAAACAGATCTATGTTGCCCACCGGTGCAACCAAATTGAACAGATAAATAGTCGAATTGTCGCTCTAAGTATCGTTTTATAGCGGCGTCGATTATGGATTCGATGGATCCAAAAAATTTTTCCGTTTCATCCATTGATTCTAAAAACTGAACAACGGCTAAGTCTTTTCCTGTTAAACTTTTATAAGAGTCAAAACGCCCGGGATTAGTAATGTGTCTGCAGTCAAAAACAAATCCTCCACCATGAGTTGTCTCATCTTTGGGATAACCTTTTTTGAATGAAAAACTTCCGAGATTAATTTTAAGTTGCGTACTGGCTGACATAATTAGGTAGATCGTAACAGATTCTTTTTAATTCTGGCAGATGAGTCATTAATTCAAAATTTTTGGCTTGGTTAAACAGATTATTTACTGCCCTAGGAATAGATTTTAAGAAATACTCTTTTTTTTGCTCTAAACCTTGCTTGCCGTAAGTTCCTAAAACTTGAAGCATCCTAACAACAACAAATCCAGAAAGTCCCTCACAGAAGTGGTCTTTGTTAATAGAAGTTAATTGCGAGGCAATATCTAAATAATTAACAATTAACCTGCTTCTTACTTCGTCAGGGATTTGAGTGCTTGCTTGATAAAGCATCGATGCAACATCATATTGAAGAGGGCCTTTTCGTCCTCCTTGATAATCAATAAACCAGGGATTGCCTTCGATAATCATCACGTTACGAGATTGAAAATCTCGATACATAAAATGCTCGCAAGGATATTTAGCAAGGAATCCTGTAAGTTTTTCGAAATCTTTAGTTAAAAGATTTAAATCATAGTTTGGATAAACTTTGCTTAAAAAAGCATTTTTAAAAAACTCCATATCACGTCTGATTGCTTCAGGTTGGAATTCTTGCTCAAGGATACAATTTGAGTAATCAAGATTTTTCCCGGCTAAGATTTGGAATTGAGGAAGATAACTTATTACTTTTGAATAAAGTTGTTCTAACTCTTTTGGAAAATCGGCAGAGTCAGCACGTAAATCTTGTACAATATTAAATAGAGTTGTGTCGCCTAAGTCTTCTTCTATGTAACACAAGTTAGATGAATCCTGACAATATATGGTAGGAACAGGAAGCCCTTGTGCTTTAAATGCATTCGAAAAATAAACAAAAGCAGCGTTTTCTTTTACATTGGGATTTTCTACCCCAATGACCGTATTTTTATTAACACCTTTTTGCTTGAATATTGCATCTGAACCCGAGAGTCTGAAAATCTTTCGGTCGGATGCGTGTGCCTGCATAACAAACACCTTGTGCGGGGGGGCACCGAAGTACTGTTCAAAAAGATGGGTCAGATTCGCAGACATTTAAGTAATGATATCAATATATTAGGCGGATAGGAATATTTCTTGGTCGTCAAATATGGGAATTAGCATCTAACATTATCATGGGTCGTGAACTTACTTCCACAGAAAAAGCTGCGCTCACCTTATTGGGGCTAGGAAAAGATCTAGCCGCGCAGGTTTTACAGCATCTTAACGAAACCGAAGTCAAACGGATTAGCCGTGCATTCATGTCGGTATCCGAAGTTGACCGTGAGACTCAATTAGCAATTACTCGCGAATTTAGAAACATGATTAAAGCAGGGGATACTCTGCTAGTTGATGGTCGTGAATTCGCCCGTGACGTAATTGGTAGCGCATTTGGTGAACAAGCAGGGGAAGGATTGCTTGAATACATCACTGGTGCTCGTAAAGAGCCAATAAGCGCGATAATGCAAAACGTATCTGACAAAATCCTAAATTCATTTATCTCGTCAGAACACCCTCAAACAGTTTCGTTTCTTTTAACCAAGATGAACCCAGACCAAGCGGCTGCTGTTCTTCAAACAATGAGTGAAGAAGCTCAAACAGATGTATTAGTGAGAATCGCAAATCTTAACAACGTAAAAGCTGACGTAATTGATGAAGTTCGAGAAGTATTAAGGTCTCAACTTAGAGGAAGCGGAGTTAACGAAGAAGAGGAAATTGGCGGTCCAAAATCTGCTGCGGATATTCTTAACTTTGTTGATAGAAATAACGAAGATAGAATTCTTACAGAAATTGAAGAGATGCATCCTGAGCTTGCAGAGCAAATTCGAAATCTTATGTTTACGTTTGAAGACTGTAAGAAAATTGATGATAAAGGAATTCAAACTGTACTTAAAGAAGTTCCTCGAGATCAACTTGTTCTTGCTCTTAAAACAGCCAGCGAAGAATTACGTGATTTACTATTCCGAAATATGTCACAACGTGCAGCTGCTATGATCCAAGAAGATCTTCAAAACATGGGCCCAGTAAAATTAAAAGACGTCGAAAAAGTTCAGCAAGGAATCGTAGATATCGTTCGTCGATTAGAGGCAGAAGGCAAAATCGCTGTAGGCGGTGGAGCAGAAGAAGCGTTTGTTTAATACAGAGATCTAGTAATCATTCTCAATTGTCGTCACTAACAGCTATAAAAAGTGTGTTTGTGTCTTCATTTGTCCTAGATTTAAGTGTGATATTTCTGCTGTCAAAACTAGGCAAACGAACAACCATATTCGGCCAATTTTTAGGGAATTCTTCACATGTTTCTGGTAATCCAGGAATAGGGCTTGCTTGATATGGCCAGTTTTGTCGTGATTCAATTTTAAATTCTTCAAAAAAATGGAACATCAAGTGCAGAAGTGTTGCTTAAAAAATTACTATCTGTAACTAATGCTTGTTCTGGTAAGAATTGATTAAGAAAATCTTTCAATAACGGAAGCTTTGGATTGCTAATTTTCATACAATTTTATGCTTATTATTAATTTAATCTTTCCCAATCTTTTCTTAGATCATAGTCGTGCACATATTTCATTCTTACTGGGTGTACCCTAAATATCATTCGAGCCAAGCCCCAGCCTTTTAAACATGGATCTTCATTGAAAAATTTTCTGTATGCCTCGATTGCTGGCTTGTTAATTTGTGCTGTGTAGTTTGTGAAAATAACCTTTAATATTTAATAGTCAGTAGGTCCTAATAATCCATGACTTTTTAGATAATCACGTTCCGCAATTCTTGCTTCTACTTAATTTGCACCATTTGAATGGGCCAGTTCATGTATTGCAAGGCTATTCCATTCAAGTTGTTTCCATTCGGGTGCGGCCAAATCGGGGCGCACAATAAATATATTTCCAGCCAAAACGTCTCTTCCATTTATTTGAAAATTAGCAACATCCTCCATGACACAAAAGCCATATACCGGAGCTCCATCGTTATGATATTTACTATGGGCTAATAAGTCTGAATGATATTTATTAAATTCTTCTAAATCTTGAGTAAAGTAGAACTTTGCTAAGTCATCTTCAGGAAGGCTAGAAAGAAACTGTTGAGTATAAGAGTGGCAAACCATTTAGATTACAAATAACTTTTATTTATAAATAATATTATTTATTCAACCCGGCAAACAAACTATTCAAACAATCTTGCATATATGAACAAAATTCTGATTTCATATTTTGGTAGTCTTTTTCGGTAATCCAAGTAACATTTTCTACGCTTTTACCTTTAGGTAGAAAATCATTGTCAACTTGCACAACATAGATCGCGCTATGGGTAAATTGGGGGTGCTCCATTGTAAATTCAATCCCATAATCGTTCCTCCAATATATGTCATCTGAAGGATAAAAAGCTTTGCCCCTTCCTAGATTCCATGCAGCTATACAATCTTCTTTGGATAAACCGGTCTCTCGGCTTAGCACAGTCAATAATGATTTAATGTCTAAGTCGGATGGGTTAGCAGGATCGAAATCAGGTGACGGTAAGCAATTATTTAAGTTTCTGCCACCTGGAAACCAAAGCCAACCTTCTATTGGAGTTGAATGAACTTCAAATCCGTCTTTTATTTGACCAGTTAAAGAGCGAACACAAATCATTACTTCAAAAGAACCATTTATTTCTCTGATTAATGCAGCATCATGACACCAGTATCCGCGTGGATCCTGGCGGATGTTTGACCATTCTTCTTTTGTGTACCATCTAAAATTTTCATTTTGGTTATATCCTAAATTAAGATTTATAGGACGCTTTAACCAATCCGAGTCGACTTTAACTTCCATAGTGGAGTTAAATGATTCTGTTGCAAACGGCCGGTCATTGGCCTTATCAGTTACAGATTGTTTTGTCGATTCAAGCTTACTATTCATACGAATGATAAATTAAATTGAAACTATTTTTATGAATCAAGACTATCAATATTGGGTAATCTGAATTCTAAAATAGGATTTTCTAATTCTAATGTTTTAACCCACATTACTCCTTTGGGTGCATTCTTGTTGAGCCAATTTGGAGCATCAAAAGCCAGAGCATTAGGTACACCTTCTTGATCTACTAGAATAATTCCTCGTGGAGATCTTTTATGTTTAACAAATGAACCTTCAACTGTATCTAGATAAGGTCTATCCGGAAAAGAAACACTAGCTAGGTAATAAGCAGATCCATCATCAGGTTTAGATTCCACTATCTTGTGTGCCTGAACTAACTCAAGTGTAACAGTTGGTATGCCAAAAACAGATTCGTGTTGGGCCAGCTTCTGGCAAACACTTTTTGCTAAATTTAAAGCTTCAGAATGATCCAGTAAGGGAACAAATGATTGCTCTGTTAAGTCATCAAAATTTAGATGACGTGATACTTGCTCGAGAGTTAATGCAAAAAGTTGATCGCTGCCATTTTTAGCAAGAAAACTAGAGTTGGAATTTGTTGTAATTGTACTAGGCATGGTAAGAAAATATTAATTTTATCAAACAATTTAATGCTAAAATTATAACG
>JBILET010000074.1:0-6432 GCA_044351935.1 Bdellovibrionota bacterium | reverse complement strand
TTAGGTGGAATTGCTTTAAGTATTATAGGTATGTTTTTAGCCGCTTTTGGGTTGATAAGTCCCGTTCAAGGCGCAATTGGCCAAGAGGTTATAGACTTAGCTGCTGTGCTTAATGCGCTTAGGGTTGGATTTGTCCCTTCGGAATTAACTGATTATGGCAATAATACTGAATAGTTTCGGCTATTTACACCCGAATAGGTGCCTTAAAATTTATAACCGCACTTTTGCCATACAAGTGTGCATATCCTTCTTTAAGAAAAACAAGCGACGGTTAATTTGTAGTTATGTTATTAAGAAGAGTTCAAACCACAATCATTTTTAGGGACTTTCTGGCGATGTCAGAAGCAAACAGCTTGTCTGCTAGATCACCTCAAGAAGTATTGGAACAGCTACAAAATTTTGCCAAAGCCGCAAAAGAAGAAATTTTTATTAGACCAACATTTGGAGCAAAGCGATTCGAAGGTGCTGTGCTTAGAATTTGGGAGTTGGCAAAAAAGGAAGCTGCTAAGCCATTAAGTGATTCCACTGCATGGCGCCAAGTAATGGCTAACTGCAATATTGTTTATGAAGAGATTATTTTCTTCCGTGATAAATTTGCAAGCAATACTTCCATTAAGCGAGTTGCTTAAGTTATACTCTTAGCGCTTGTCAAATAATTCCGAAATTACAAAACTCGTAAAAGACTTTAAGTCTTTGGTTAATCTTGCGATACAAACAGATCGAACACTGTCTATATCTGATATTCTAAATAAGCTTCAGATATCTGGGTTTTCTTTAATATGTGTTATTCTTTCTATTCCGTTTCTTCAGCCTCTTCCACTTGGTCCTTTTGCAATTTTTGCAGGGACTACGTTTACAGCACTTGGATTACAAATTCTGCGTGGTCAAGAAACCCCTTGGCTTCCCGAAAAACTGCAAGCAGTTACTCTTTCGAATAAAACTTGGCGAAAAGTTGCGTGGCTACTTGAATTTATTGCCAAAGTAACTGGTTATATTGCAAAACCTAGATATCAATCTTTAGTAACAGGAGTAAAAGGCAGAAAAATCATTGGCAGTCTGGTTTTTGTTGCTGGTTTATTGATGAGTATTCCTATGTTTGGAATTCCTTTTAACAATACTTTTCCTGCACTAGTTGTGCTTTTTGCATGTATTGGCGAGCTTCAAGATGACGGGGTGTTTATTTATATTAGTTTATTTTCGCTTCTGCTAACTATTATTTATTTTACAGCAATTTTTGTTGCGCTTTATTACATTGGATTTGAAGTAATAGAATATTTTGGATTAAGTATTCCAGAATTTATTAAACCTTACATCCCTGCGTTGAAGTCTTAGATTACCGCAGCAATAATTTTTATGACTTGCATTTTAGATTTTGCTTGAGGTCGTATTTATTTTTTACCGCAGAGGGGCGCAGGGGAACGCAGGGTAAGTCCTCTGCGTACCCCTGCGTTCCTCTGCGGTAAAAAAAATATTGCTGCGGTTTACAAAAAAACTTAGCCCAATGCCTCGATTAACTTCTGAGCCAGCAAAGGACTCATACGCCCTACTCTTGCAAGATCTTCGATAGATGCAGTTTTGATTTTATCGATTGATCCGAATTCATTTAGAAGTCTTTGTTTTCTTTCGGGGCCGATTCCTGGAATCTGATCTAGTACGGATTTAAATACTCTAGATTTTCTTCGCTCGCGGTGAAAAGTAATTACATATCTGTGTACTTCATCTCGAATGCGTTGTAACAGGTGCGTGACAGGATCGTCTTCTGACAAGTCTACTGGATTTGTTTCACCTTCGATAAATATTCTTTCGGGTTTAATAACTGATTTTCCTGTTACTTTGGATTTTTGCTCTTTAATTTTTGCTAACGATACTATATCGAGCATTACTCCTTGTTCGTCCCTAGCTTGCAGGGCTCTTGCAAGTTGTAGTTTTCCGCCATCAATTATTAACAAATCTGGCAAGCTTTCTTTGTGCTTCAATCTTCTTGATACAACTTCATAAATTGCTTCAAAGTCATTAGGCTGACCGCTAAAAGAAATATTGTATCTTCTGTATCTTTTTCTATCAGGAACACCATCTACAAAAGATACAAGTGCTCCTACAATATCTGTTCCTTGTAAGTTCGAAATATCAACACATTCTATTCTGCGTGGGGCTTGGCGTAATTTGAATTTTTCAACTAATTCGTTGCTAAGTCCATCAAATCTAGTTTCGGAAAAAAACTTATTCTGGAAAGCTTGTCTGGCATTAATTTCGCAAATTCTTACTAACCTTAATTTTGCACCACTATCTGGCACTTCGATTTCGGGTGAACTATTAAATTTGTTTGTAAAAAATTCAGTTAATAATGAACTATTTGGTAGTGGTTTTGATAACACAACTTGTGTTGGTAAATCATGGCCAATTTCATAATATTGCTGTATTACAGATTCAAGAAGTTCTTCATCGCTTATGATTACGTCTCGGAATGAAAATGATTCTACTTCGTTCATTCGACCTTCGCGAGTGCGAAGTAGCCCTACTATTGCCAATTGGTCTTCGCGGTAAATCGAAAAAACATCACAGGTAAAATTATATGCAATACTATCGCTTCCGCGGTCTCGGAATTTTTCTAAGATATGGATTCTATCCCGGATTGCAGCAGCTTCTTCAAAACGCAAATCTTGCGAAGCTAAGTTCATTTGCTGCTCCATAGATTTAAGCGTTGGCTCTAGTTTCCCTTCGATTATATCTACAGCTTGTTTAAGCCAAAGTTGATATTGTTCTGGCTGTACATCAAAACAACAAGGCGCTGCACATCTTTTAATTTCGTACTCCAAACACGGACGCATGCGATTCGAAAAAACAGCATCCGGGCATGATCTTAATGGCACTACTCTTTTTATTACTTCTAGGATTTCTCGAATCTGATTAGTTGATGGGAAAGGCCCGAAATACTCACTTCCATCAGGGATAATTCTTCTTACTGTTTCAATCTTAGGATATTTATGTGATCTATCAATTTTTATACTGATATAAGCTTTATCATCTTTTAAGCGAATGTTGTATCTAGGTTTGTATTTATTTATTAGTTCTCGTTCTAATAAAAGAGCTTCTTCTTCATGAGCAGTCAAAACATAGTCAATGGTCGAGACTTTTTCCATTAAATATTTTATTTGGAATCTTCCATCCCCCGAAGAAGTTGATACATAGCTTCTAACGCGTGCTTTTAGATCTTTTGCTTTACCAATATATATTATTTCGCCGTCGAAGTTTTTCATTAAATAAACTCCGGGCTTTGTTGGAAAAGCACTGACTTTGCTTTTTAAGTTTTCGATAACGCTACTCATTTAAATTTAAACGCAAAGTGTATGATTATGTTAATAACAGTTCTTGAATAGTTTTTATCTTATCACGAAGCATAGCAGCTTTTTCGAATTCTCTTGATGCTGCTGCTTGAAACATTTCTTTTCGTAGTGATTCTACAAGTTTTTTCTGATCTTTAGGATCCTTTGGAATATTTAAAGATTCGACCAACTGAGCCACTTTTTGATTAAAGTCATCATTTTGGGCGCTGCCTGCTTGCTGCTCATTTAATCCTGCATCAATACTACGTTTAGCCGAAACAGGTGTTATTCCGTGTTTTTGGTTGTATTCGTGCTGGATTTTTCGTCGCCTGTTAGCTTCGGATACTGCTAGTTTTATGGAATCAGTCATTTTGTCTGCATACAAAATAGCTTTTCCGTTTATGTTTCTGGCAGCTCTTCCCATTGTTTGTATCAACGATCTTGCAGACCTTAAAAATCCTTCCTTATCTGCATCAAGTATTGCAACTAGTGATACTTCTACAAGGTCTAAGCCTTCTCGCAAAAGATTTATTCCAATTAATACATCAAAGTCGCCTCTGCGTAGTCCTCGCAATATTTCTACTCGCTCGATTGTATCAATATCCGAGTGAAGATATTTGGCTTTAACACCAATTTCTTGAAAATATTTTGATAAGTCTTCGGCCATTTTTTTGGTCAATGTAGTTACCAAGACTCGTTCTTTTTTCTTAACGACTTCCCTAACTTCTTGCAATAAATCATCAACTTGATGAGTCGCAGGACGAATAATTACTTCAGGATCTAATAAACCTGTTGGTCTATTTATTTGTTCAATTACTAGTCCTTGGCTTAGTTGTAATTCTCGATCTCCAGGAGTTGCCGAGACAAAAATACATTGCCCGACTCTTTGCCAAAATTCTTCATCGGTTAAAGGGCGGTTATCTAATGCACTTGGTAACCTAAATCCATAATTAACTAGTGTGGTTTTTCGTGCTCGGTCACCGCGATACATTCCACCTAATTGAGGCAATGTAATATGACTTTCATCGATTACTAACAAGAAGTCTTTAGGGAAATAATCTATAAGCGTTGTAGGTGGAGTCCCAGGGGCCCTTCCATCCATGTGCCTTGAGTAGTTTTCTATCCCCGAGCAGAATCCAAGTTCTTGCATCAATTCACAGTCATAAAGTGTGCGTTGTTCTAAGCGTTGAGCTTCTAGAAGTTTTCCTTCTCGTTGTAGGTTTGCAAGTTGTTCTTTTAGCTCTAATAAAATTGTTCTTCTTGCTTTTGTGACTACTTCTTCACCTGTTACGTAGTGACTAACTGGATAAACAGCTACACGTGATAATTTTTGGATTTTATCACCTGATAATCCATCTATTTCGGTGATTTCTTCAATTTCGTCACCAAAAAATAATAACCTTACTGCTTTTGCATCTTGATCGCTTGGAAAGATATCTATTGTTTCGCCGCGTACTCTAAAAGTACCTCGTTTAAACTCTACTTCGCCTCGGCCATATTGCATTTTAACTAATTTTTTTATGACATCTTCACGAGCAAGCGAGTCACCTTGCTCAACGTAAAGCATCATTTTGAAGTATTCATCCGGAGCTCCAAGTCCGTAGATACAACTTACACTTGCAACGATAATTGTATCGCGCCCTTCAAGCAGAGCTTTTGTCGCTGCATGGCGCATCTTGTCGATCTCTTCATTAATGGCAGAGTCTTTTTCGATATATGTATCGGTAGAAGGAATATATGCTTCAGGCTGATAGTAGTCGTAATAACTTACAAAATATCTAACACGATTATTTGGAAAGAATTCTTTAAATTCATTATAAAGTTGCGCGGCAAGAGTCTTATTAGGTGCAATTACGAGTGTTGGTCTTTGTATAGACTTTATTACATTAGCAATTGTAAAAGTTTTACCCGAACCAGTAATACCTTGCAGAGTTTGATATCTAATATCCGAATTGATATTAGATATCAGCTCTGGAATAGCACGCACTTGATCCCCTGCTGGGGTAAACGACGATACTAATTCAAAGGGCTTATTTTCGGGGGTTTTCAAACTTAATTAAGCCGCTTTTTGCTCAGCTGCCTTTTTAATTCTTTCTTTAGCCATTCTTAAAGCAACAACTTCAGTAGCAACTGAATCTTTTTGAGCTTCTTTTAAACAAGTAAAAACTGTCTGACCAATTCGCTCTACTTTTGCTCTAACCCAGTCTTCTTTCCAACCACCAGGTTGAAGTTCTCCTGCAACTGATATCACTCCACCTGCATTAATAACAAAGTCAGGACAGTACGTTATATTACGTTTAGCAAGAACTTCATACATCGATTGATCTGAAAGTTGGTTGTTTGCAGCTCCCGCAATAATTTCGCAACTTAAAGATGAAATTGTTTTTTGATTTACAGTTTGTCCAATTGCATTTGGAGAAAATATTTCTGCTTTAACAGTATATATTTCGTCTAGTCCAACTACAGTTGCACCGTAATCTTTTTTTGCTCTTTCTAAGTAAGCTTGATTTGTATCAGATACAAAGATTTTTGCGCCAGCTTTTGCTAAGTGCTCCACAAGATACATTCCAACATGACCAATACCCTGCACCGCTATAGTTCTGCCTTTTAAGTCAGATGAGCCGTAACGGAAATCACAAGCTGCTTGCATTCCTAAAAATGTTCCGTATGCAGTCCAAGGGGATGGGTCTCCTCCTCCGCCTTGCGCTGGATCGAATCCTGCAGCGTAAGTAGTTTTTTTGCGCATCTCCATAACATCAGACACAGAAGTTCCCATGTCTTCTGCTGTAATGTATCTTCCGCTTAAAGACTGTAGGCATTCACCAAATTTTTGGAATAACTTTTCACGACCAGTTTTCATAAACGGGTCAGCGATGATTACAGACTTACCACCACCAATATCAAGTCCAGCTACAGAGTTCTTGTAGCTCATACCTTCTGATAAACGAAGACAATCTTCCAATGCTTGATCTTCAGTTTCGTACATTCGCATTCTGCATCCACCTAACGCTGGACCAAGAGCAGTTGTGTGTATTCCAACAAACGCTTTTAGTCCAACTTCTGGGTAATGAAAAAATACAACTTGTTCATGTCCACGTTGAATTGCACT
>JBILET010000079.1:0-6199 GCA_044351935.1 Bdellovibrionota bacterium | reverse complement strand
TTAGATTTAAACTTTTTCAAAATCCTAAAGAGCCACGTATTAAAGTATATGAACTTACTGCTCATAGTTACCAGGAATATGTGAATCTACCTATAATTGCTAGTATTGGGCAGGCACCAATTATCAGGCGCGCGCTCAGAGTTCTAAAGGCACCCTATAAAGAAACAATCAAATCAGGATACTGTATTTTTTATGATATGAATTTTGTTGGCTTAGATGGGCTGAAAAAAATTCCCCAATCGCTAATAAGTGCTACCGCATCAATAAAAAACGAGAATATTAGTAATATCTTTGATCATGATCTAACAACAAGATGGGGTAGCGGTAAACCGCAAGATCCATCTATGAAGATCACGGTTAAATTTACGCGTCCAGTAATGGTAAAACTTTTAGAACTAGACACAGGCAAATTTGGAAGTGATAGCGCAAGAGCGCTGGAAGTGTACGGTCGCAAACAAAATAAAAATGAAAATGAATTATTAATTGATAAAGCAGATTCAAGATCTATTAGTTTTTTTCTTGATAACGAAGCTGGTACTGGATTGTTGTTAAGTGGTGAAGCATTAACCGAAATTACTCTAGCTCAAGTCGGTAAGGATTCTTTCTTTGATTGGTCTATTGCTGAGCTAGAAGTTTTTGAATAATTCGCTTTTTAAGTAAAAGAATCTTTCAATAAATTATCTTCATCGAAAAACCCGGAAGTAACTTCGAGAAAGTTTGGATTTTTCTAGCAAATTATTAAATTATAATTACGTTTTAAATCCTAACTTATTGATTTTATTGGGTATTTATATTTGGGTAAGAAAAAAACTCTTGCCCGTTGAATAATAACCCAGAGATACTTACTATCCATCGGGCTCTAAATAATTCGTTGGAGTTTTTAATTGGTTAACTTTGGAGAAATACAAATGAAGCAAGTAAAAAAGATAGCTGGCGCTGTTGCAGCTGGTGCAATTCTTTTTGCTGGTGCTGCGGTTGCTGAAGGTCGTCAGGACTTTTACACCCAGACGGATCAGCTAGGGTACTTTTTTGTCCCTGAGAATGCGCGAACAGTTGGTATGGCAGGTTCAAGCGTAGCTACATCTTCTGACTCTTCAAGCGTTGTTGGTAACCCAGCAGGTCTTGGATTCATGAGAGATGCTGACGTTTCTATCACATACGCAAGTAATCAGATCACTGGTAATGACCGTGATACTGGTGCGGATGTAAAAGCAGAAGTTGACGGTGGTCAAGCTCTTGCTGCACTTCCATTGGCACCAACTCTTGACGGAACACCTAAGTACGGAACTCTTGGTTTCGGTTGGGCTGGCTTCCGTGGTGATGCTGATACACTTCGTGATGATGAGTATAGAAATTACGCTCTTCATCTGGCATACGGTAAAGATCTTTCTGACACATTGGCTGTTGGTTATGCTCTTGCATACAACCAAAACAAGCAGTCAATTCAAGTTGGTGGTCTTAACGCTAATAGAAAAATGGAAGATGGTGTTCGTCAAGAAATCGGCGTTCAACATAAGTCTTCTAAGAATACTACTTGGGGTCTTTCAACTCACTACGGTTTCGGAACGTTTGACTACGAAGGTGACTTCGCTGGAACTTCTTTAGGAACTGCAGAAGAGGATATCGACAACTGGGGTATGGATCTTGGTGTTGGGCATCAAATGGGTAAAACTCTTTACACTGGTTCTATCGACTATAGCCGATATGGTTCAGATGTATTTGATGACTTCGGTGCATGGAACTTCCGCATGGGTCTTGAGCATGCTCTAAGCGATTCTATCAAAGGTCGTTTAGGTTATCGTTACTCAGCTCTTATGAGCAATGACTTAGGTCTTGAGAACGACAACGTGAAGTACAATGCAGTTTCATGGGGTCTTGGCTTCCGTTTAGCTAAGTACCTAATGGCTGACTATGCTTCCGAGTATCGTCACGTAGGTGATGGTTCTGACTGGTTACACACTGTAACACTTTCAGTTCCTTTCAGCCTTTGCAATAACTAAGACTACTTAGTTAACGCAAAATAAAGGGCTCCCTGTCGAAAGATAGGGAGCCTTTTTTATTGTAGATAATGGTGATGTGTAAAGATTTGTTTTGACTTTTTGTGCTCTGATAAATAATCAAGAATCTGCGCTTTCTCTTGGAGCTTCGTGTGTCGCAAAGGGTAATAATGCAAATCTGAAGGCGATGACAAAATGTACAAGATTAAGAAAGAAAAAGCTAAGACAGCATGTTATCGCAAGGCATCTAAGGCAAAAGCTGCTGGATTGAAAAAATGCGCTAAAGCTAAAAAATAGTCCTTATTCCACTGTCGTTGGAGTAACAACATTCCATCTGTAAACGCCAAGTTTGCCTTGTGTGCTTTTTCCGGATGCTACTATGTCCATTATAGAATCTCCGTCTATATCATCTACTGCAGCTGAATTTAGGAAGATATCAGCAGCTTTTAGTGATGATCCTAATACGCAGCCTTCGGTATCCGAACACGTATTACGCTCTTCGCCAGTCTGTGCATCATATATACCTATACCTGCATGAACCGGTACCACAACTTGTAGAGTTGAATCGTTAAGTACAGAAGTGATTTTTGGAGAAATAAAGTTTCCTCCGAATGAATAATTTTTATTGTTAAATTTTGGAACTATATTCCAAAGCTCTGCTCCTGTTGCTCCATCGAATGCTCTTAGTCTGCTTAAACCATCGCCACCAATTTGTTTTGCGCCATTAACAGTTACAAAAATATCAGCTGCACCGTCATTGTTTACATCTGCTAGTACAGGCGAGGAGCTAGAGCATGCTTCAATTTTATGAGTTCTAAGTATTTTGCCAGACTTAGCGCTTATAACTCGCGTCCATCGACCAACTTTTTGAGTGGTTCTTTCTGGAAAAAAACAACCAGAATTAATTGCAATTTCTAATCCAGGATTACCGGGAATGATGTCAGCAACTTTTGGTGAAGAAAATAAAACTTGTTCCATTGGACGCATCCAAAGAAAAGCTTTTTTATCACGGAATCGATAAACTTTTTTTGGGTTAGCTTTTGTTCTAAAAGCGTATAAATTACCTCCGTTGGATGTTGCAGGTTTTAGTCGTAAGTTTTGAGTTATATCTGTTGCTACAATCATCTCTAACTCAGGTGTAGTATCAACATTGGCAAAAGTAGGTGTTGACCAAACTGTGTCAGCAGCTTGGTAGTACCAACGCACGGATCCATCATGATTGAGTAGATAAACTGAACGATCAAAACTTCCAAAACCAATTTCCATCTTACCATCGCCGTCTGTATCAGCCAGAGCAGGGGAAGAAAATACAGTGTGTAAAAAAGCGAAGAATTTTTCCTTCTTAGCGTAGTTCATTGTGCTAAATCGCCAAGCTTCTGCTCCGGTAGCACCATCAATTGCCATGACTCCGCCTTCGCATCGTTTTTTTATGTTTCCGTAACCAATAACAACGTAAGGTTTTCCATCGCCGTATATAGCCCCAACCGATGGTGAAGAATGGATGTTTGAATTGCCAGAAGTGCATTTTGCCGCGGGCATTGTAACTTCCCAACGTAAGACACCATCTGCACCAAAGGCAGAAAGTGTTCCATTGATACTTGCAGCCACTATTTCTTTGCCGTTTGATAGATCTCCATCAATGTCAGCTATGACAGGAGAACTAAATCCTGATCTGTTTCCCGTACCTTGAGCTTGCCATACTAACGTTGCATCTAAGTCTTGGGCTTGAGCAAATTGACCAGTAAACAACAAGGCACCCAGTAATATCCTGTACAGCCCCACTATTCTTTTTCCTCTCTTCATGAGAAGGTTATCTCGTCATTTACTAGATACTGCTTATTGTTTTTACGCGAATCTTGTTTTTAGTGAACTCAAAATTACGAAATATTCTTAAATTACTGGTAGCCTTAATTTGCGGCTATTTGCTGTCGATTTTTGTGGACTTTGGTTTGTTAGCTAGAGTTTTTAAAGAGTTAGATTGGGCTGCAATTGTTGTCCTATTGTTAATATCATTCGTGATGGTTTTGGTTAGCGCTTTGAAGTGGAAAGTGCTAGTAGATTTTCTGGGTGGAACAACATCGCTTATTAAATTATACGCGCTTTATTTAGTTGGGTATTACACAAATCTATTACTGCCATCTTATCTAGGTGGGGATATGGTCCGAAGTTATTATGTTGGAAAATCAGTAGGACAAACTTCTGCGGCGGCAGCAACCGTACTTGAAAGATACACCGGTATTGTTGCCATGATTGTTTTAGCGCTTGTAAGTAGCTTTATTTTAGATTCAGTAAATTGGTTAATGCGATTGTGGATACTGTTACTTAGTTTAGGAATAGTTCTGATTTCTGCTATCACATTGTCAAAGAAATTTTCGCTACTATTAAGGAAACTTCCATTTGGGAATACCTCATCAGCTCAAAAAGTATTTAGCGTTTTTGATAAACTTGCAGATGGTTTTAGATTCGCAGCTTCTAATAGAAAAATTTTGTGTGAAGTATTTTTATTGTCATTTATTTTCCACGCATTGACCGTAGTTAATACGCTTGCATGCGCTTATGCTGTTGGGTGGGATAACGCGCCGTTTTGGGGATTGAGTATGGTTATCCCTACAATACTTATTGTTTCAGCTATACCTGTTTCCCCGCAGGGAATCGGTATTCAAGAAGGAGCATTTGTATTTTTCTTGACACAAGTTGGAGCTACAGCAGAACAGGCATTAGGGATAGCTTTAATTTTACGAGCTAAAAGTTATGTATTAGCAATGTTCGGAGGGGTAATTTACCACTTTAGAAGCTTATTACTTCTTTCCAGCGACTCTAAATAACTCTTCAAAGTAAGAAGGATTTAGATCGTTTTCTATGTTAGTAGAGTTTATAGAATCACAAATATTCTGTTCTGAATCGTATGTTTGGCTAGTCGTGTTTTGACCGTTAGATACAAGTGATATATCAGGCATATGTGAGCAAAGAGTGCGAACAATTTTATCGCGCTTGGCTTCTTGCTGTGCGCGCCAAAAATAACTTTCGTTAACTTCGCCATTACATCCACGACATGTAAAGCTGTCCCAATTCATAGCAGCAGCAAGATTTAAACATGTTTCATAATGAGAACATTCATATCTTCTTTTTGGTGCTTCAGAGGGAGAGTCAAGTGACTCCTGTTCGATAATCTGGAAAGGTCCAGGTTTCAAAGTAAGTGGTTTAAGAGTTTGCGACCTTGTCACGCTCGACATAGAAAAAAGCATCTCATTTTTTGGGTCGCTGAGCAAACAAGGGAAAAAGATTTTTTTGTGTCCTAGAATTTTTATTTTGTTGCTATTGCTTTATTTTTAAAATCATTTACAACTTTTGTAGTGCATTCAGAAGTTACTGTAAAAATTGAGCAATCTGGGGGCTCCTCGGGCCGGTCTTTTATCATTCTACATGAGCAGAGTAGCTATATTCCTGAGGCTGTAAATGCTTTTGACGCGCTTGGCCAAAATTCGAGGGTTTTTAGGATATCTAGCAGCACTATCAGCACAGAAACATGGCACTCCTTAAGTGAGCAACTGTTCCAGGCCTTGTCTCAAACAGGTGTTAGACAGTTCTCGGTAGTAGCCTTTGGTGATACATCTACTTTGGCGCAAACATTATACTTAAAAGAACCTAAACTAATTAGGGCAATGATTTTAATTGATGCCACTTACAGGCCTCATCCTACGTCTTTCGAAAAAATTATTGATTGGTTGGAAAGTAAATTTCCCCTTGGGCTACCACTTAGAAGTGAGGGAAATCAATTTAATTCACTATCCCATCTGCAACGAATAAGATGCCCTGTACTAATTATAAACAGCAAATTCGCATCTGCTTTTAATATTGAGCAATCAAAACAAGCATCCATTAGGATGCCTACTAGTTGGCATATCCAGTTAGATGATATGCAAGATTTAGCTAACATAGTTTTGCAGTTTCAAGATACTCCCGCAAAGTGTCCGCAAAAGCGCAAAGCAAATTTAGATACTTTGCCCCAAGCTGCTAATTAACTTAAATCTTTATTACAAAGGTTTAAACTCAATTTTCTTTCTATTTTGAAGTGCTTGTTTAGTCTCGTGATAACCTGCTTCTATTAAACCAC
This sequence comes from Bdellovibrionota bacterium, assembly GCA_044351935.1. Classification (GTDB taxonomy): domain Bacteria; phylum Bdellovibrionota_C; class UBA2361; order UBA2361; family JBIKWN01; genus JBIKWN01. The sequence goes on along the minus strand of JBILET010000079.1, from coordinate 88 downwards.
GAATATAATCTTCATCAAGCGCTACATAAGTCATTGCTTCGTAGGCAACTTCTTCACCGACTTTATTTTTTAACAGTGAAAATACTGG
>JBILET010000073.1:0-6621 GCA_044351935.1 Bdellovibrionota bacterium | reverse complement strand
CCCATCAGAAGTCATTCTATAAAGAAGCATTTTTTCTTCAATTCGTGCTACGGATAGATTTTGATCCTTTATGCACGTTAAATAAAAATCCCAATCTTCATTGAAGGGAAATGATTTTTTATATCCGCCTGACTTGACCCATAAGTCGCGATCATACATTACTAAAGTGGGAATTAAATTGCTGTACCGCTCGTAGTAGGGATCGTAATTTAGAGGAGTCCATTCGCCGGTTTCGATCCCAAAAAATTCTACATTAGTAGTAACTAAGTTTGCATTTTTAGATCTCATTAATTCAATGCCTGTCGATATAAAGTCAGGTTTTGCAATATCGTCAGCATCAAGGCAGATTATTATCTGGCTATTTGCTTTTGAGATACCAAAGTTGCGAGCTTCCGATACTCCGCCATTTTGTTTTTCAAGTAGTTGGATTTTTATTTGTGGATTTTGCTTTATAATTTGATTGCAAACAGAAGATGTATTATCAGGGCTTCCGTCATTTACGATTATAATTTCTATATTTTTATGTTTTTGATCAAAAACAGAATTTAGAGTTTCTTCAATAAATTGAGCTTTTCCATAACAAGGTATTATAACCGAGACTAAAGGATTAGCTGTGCATACGTATTCATGAAAAGACTGCGTCATATATAGATGCTAACGGTTGACTAGTTGTCCAGGCAAGTTAATAAAGCTAAGCTCAACCTATGGAAAAGTTTTATTCAAATCTTAGATCTGCATCCCTTGGTTTGATTCTAGCAGTTTGCACGGTTTTGTATGGCCAAGGACTAGGAATTGCGTTCGGTGTTAATGAAGATGCGATAAAAGAACGATTAAATGCTTCAGCTATACTAGTAAAAGACACGGTATATAATTCTGATGAAGCATTGATAAAGCCAGTGCTAAGTAAGTCTTGGAATTACATGATTCGTGCGCATTTGCACGCAGGGGGAATGGGAACCACGGCATTAGTGCTTATTATATTGGTTTGTTTTGTGGGAAGTTCACAAGTACTAGTTCGTTTGTCATCTTTTGGATTGGGGTTTGGAGGATTAGGGTACTCAATTTTTTGGATGTGGGCTGGATTTAGGGCTCCGGGATTGGGTAGTACTTCTGCCGCAAAGGAATCACTTAAATTACTTGCGATGCCTTCATCGGGTATGTTTGTATTAGCAACTCTTATTGTGTTGATTCATGTTATTAATTTTACATTAAGAAGAAACGCGAATTAATTATTCAATGTAGTGTACTCTTTGTAAGCAGCAGAAATTGCATGTGACCAATCTTCAAATATATCTTTTACTAGAAAGTAGAATTTATCGAAATCTAAGTTTGGATTGAGTCTTAAATGACTAACCAGTGAGTGAACTCTAAATGCGGACTCTGAAATTTTACCTTTTTCATCAGAGTGATATTTTTCTAATGATTCTATAATGGAAAATATAATTTCTTGCTTCTGAGACTCAAAGAGGGCAGCTTTCATGACATCTTTGTTTGCTTTAGAGGTTTGATTTGCAATATTTCTTATAAAACAAACTGGGTTATCAATTAATGAACCTAGTGAGGAGATAATTGGTAATCCTCGAAATGTTAAGACATGGTTAATGTCTGATATCGTGGGAGTTTTTCCTAATTTTAAGGTAACAGACTCTACAATTTTAGATAGATAGTTTAGGCAACTCTGATTTAACTCTATTTGCCCATTAGGAAAATAATTTTTAATATTAATTCTCAAAGGAGTGTCATTTTTGCATATTTCATCGATAGTTGGATTTAATATATGGAGTGGAAGCTGGCATATATACTGCTCGATTAATCGTCTTTTTAATCTGGAATCAAGTTTTGCATTTGTGTTAGCTATTTCTAGAAAATCTTGAGGGACCTCTTTTATTCCACGAAGATTACTAAGACTAAGTCGTACGTTTAGCTTGGATGCTACTAAAAGTAATCGATCTTCGACTTGTTCAAGCTTGCTGCGTTTTAAAGTTTTTTGATCTCTAATTTTCTGAGCTGTTGTACGGATCTCTGGAGCAGCTTTTATTTTCTTAGCAGGGTCCGTTTTGGGTGAATTCATTGAGCAATTTTGACAAATTCACCGTCGCTACTCAACTTTTATCGGGCGCATCTATCCTTTTGAAATATGGATTTTATGCTTAGATTAGGTATACTATCGCTTACTTGATGAACCATTTATCGACCGAAAATTACTCGATTTTACTTGTAGAGGACGACGAGTCTCTTGGTTCTAGTTTGTCAGAAAGGCTTGCCTCAGAGCCTTACGCTGTAACTTGGGTGCAAACCGTTAAAGACGCTATCGAGAGACTAGATAAAGCAAAATTTGATCTTTGTGTCTTGGATGTTGGGCTACCGGATGGATCTGGCTTTAATGTTGCCAGAGAAGTTAAAACTCTAGGAAGAACACCAGTAGTATTCTTAACTGCTATGAATTCCGCTGAACATAGATTAGAAGGGTTCGAAATCGGGTGTGATGATTTTATTCCTAAACCTTTTCACTTGAAGGAATTTTTGCTTCGTGTAAAAAAAGTCATTAATGCATCTCTTCAGCAATCTACTCGTCCAATTAATTCCGCTGTAGATATCAAGCTTAATAAAGATCTTTGTTCTGTAACCTTACCAGATGGAAAGATAGCCGAGTTCTCGCAATCTGACTTTGAGCTTTTATCAGTGCTTATTGCTCAAAGTCCTAAAGTGGTTACCAGGCAGGAAGCATTTAGTTCCGTTTTTAAAGGTCAGGGGCCTGCAACAAGAACAGTTGATAATTCAATTGTAAGAATTAGGACATTGCTTGGTGAGTGGGCGCAGGGTAATTTAAAAACAGTAAGAGGGGTTGGCTATCAGTGGGTAGCCAAGAAATAAGTTTATGACACAACAGCAACAACAACCGCAGCAAAAAGTTTCATTAAAAGTCTTAGATGGTCAAACCGAATTTGTAGAGGACGAGTTGCAAAGACTTGGTGAGTTTTTTAATAAACTCTCAAAACCGCTATTTTACATCTTGATAATTGCAGCGATCGGATTTTTTGGGCACAAATTTTACTCTGAGGCTAAATTAAAATCCGCCAAAGAAGGTGCCGTTCAACTAGAATTGGTTCGTAATACTTATTCCGAGCTACTTAAAGCTGTTGAATCAAAAAATCCTGATGAAATTGCAAAGTTAAATACTAAGTTTAATGAGCAGTTAAAAACACTTAGTGATAAACCTAAACCGTATCAAGATTATGGACGTGTCTATGCACTTTTATCTGCAAAGGCCAGAGGCGATCAAGCTGATATCGAGAAAATTATATCTGATCCTGTAACCGTAATGATGATACAGAATCCAAACGAATCGTTAGCTAATAAAATTCTAGCTGATGCAGTTGCTAGGATTAGCCCTCAACTCAAGTAGTTCTTCTAACTACCAGTAAACACTTGAAATATTATCTACTGATGGGCGTTTAAACTCGCCTAAAAAGTGTTGTTTTGCCTATTAAGAATTATTCTGAGGCTGTCGATAATACATATCTGTATATATTGGAAAATCAAATATGACCAATCGAATGAGTTTAAATTTAAAACTGTTTCTTATTGTTTCAATTAATGTAGCTACGGTACTGGCAAGTGTATGGGCTGGTTATAGCAGTATTACAGCCTTAATTACTGCTCAATCCGAAAACGATACGATGGCGCATGCTCTAAGAAATCATATGTCTTCTGACATGATGCATGATGCCCTTAAGGGAGATGTTTTAAACGCTTTATATAATCAAAGTATAAAAAACAATAATCCCGAAGTTAAAAAAGAGGTTTCTTCAGATCTAGAAGAGCACATAGCCAATTTCAAAGAAAACATAAACAACAATAAAAAGTTAGAATTGGATACTGATATAAAATCATTGTTATCCCAAGTTGATACACCATTAAATGAATACATAATGTCAGCCCAGTCAATAGTTTCAAAAACTCTTGAAGATGATGACACAGCAGCAGCTGAGTTGCCGCATTTTATCGAAGCTTTTAAAAATCTTGAAGATAAGATGGGCGAATTAAGTGATAAGATTTCAATTGTTGCTGATGAAAAGAATGCTATTGCAATTGCAGCTGGACCAAGGGGGCAGAAAATTATGCTATTCATGTTGGCTGTTTCTTTAATGCTAGCAGTAGTTTCATTTGTGGTTTTAAATAAGTCAGTTACCAAAAATTTAATGTCCATGATTGTTGAACTTCGTGATTCTTCAGCGCAGTTGCTGATGTCATCCGCTCAGATGGCATCCGCATCGCAGGCTTTGGCGGAAAGAGCAACTGAGCAGGCAGCTTCTCTTGAAGAAACTGCGGCTTCGTTGTAAGAAATATCAGCTGCTTCAAAGCATAACACTGATAATTCCAATCAAGCTTATAAACTTGCTGATATGGTCCGCTCCTCTGCTGATGAAGGAGTTCAATCGATGCAGCATATGTCAGAAGCTATTCATTCTATCAAAAAGTCTGCAGATGAGACTGCGCAAATTATAAAAGTTATTGACGAGATAGCATTCCAAACAAATTTATTGGCACTAAATGCAGCTGTTGAAGCAGCAAGGGCAGGTGATGCTGGAAAAGGTTTTGCTGTTGTCGCTGAAGAGGTTAGAAATTTAGCACAAAGAAGCGCAAATGCTGCAAAAGAAACCTCTGCTAAAATTCATTTGTCAAAAAGTTTGGCAGATAATGGGGTCAAAGTTACAGAAGAAGTTGCTCGGTCTCTTGAGAATATAAATCAAAATGCAGTCAAGTCTTCTGATTTGATGAAAGAAATAGCTGCTGCAAGTAAGGAGCAATCAACTGGAATTAGCCAGGTTAACATGGCGGTTACTCAGTTAGATAAAGTTACGCAACAGAATTCAGCTGCAGCTGAAGAGTCTTCGGCCTCTTCGCAGGAACTTAGCACTCAGTCATCACTTTTAGAAAATATAGTAAATAGAATGGCTTTACTTGTTTACGGTGAGACAGAAGCTGGATCTAATCAGCGTTTAAATGCAAAAACTCGAACAGCTGTCCACGCTGAAGATATGCAGAGTATTAACTATCATTAGTAGATATCTATTTGGCGTAGTGACTATTTAAAACAGCGAGACTGGATCTGTTATCGTTTGTAGAGATAGTCCTGCAGTCGAAGCATTACTAGTGGTCTGAGAGTTATTTATTTCGATATCGTTTCCAAAACCACCACGACCACCGCATCCGCCGCCACCTCCGCCTCCGGATCTTCTAGTGTTATTTGATACTGCTACTGCATTGCTTCCTCTGCTACCAGCAGCGACGGTGACTGTGCCTGCTGTAATTGATGGGGCTAACATATGTACTACACCTCCGCCTCCACCACCGCCAGCTCCAGCATCAGCATATGAAGCACCGCCGGTTGCTCCACTTGCAGTAATTGCTCCTTCATTTGATATAGATCCGCTTGAAGCTAAGATTATAAAACCTCCGGCTCCACCACCTCCACCATTAAATGGAGTGCCACCGGCAGCAAGAATATTCCCTGTATTAGAAATTACAATCCCATTTTTAGCTAAGATGGTTAAGCTTCCACCGCCTGCGCCACCGATACCGCCATTGATCGAAGAAGTACCAGAACCACATCCTCGAGGATTCAGTCGCAATATCGATCTCGCTTCGTTTTCTGCAAGCTGAGTGCCCCCAATACCTCCGTACAAAACAGATGCATTGCTGCCTACTTCGGGAAATCCTGATGCTCTTTTGGCATTACCGAGAGTAGGTGGAATCATAGCGTAGTATGTAATTTCATTAGTACTTGAGGATTCTAGATTTCCGCCACCACTGCTGTTGGATACTGAAATTATACCGTTGATAGTGACAGTGCCATTGCTTCTGATGATAGTACCTGATGGAACAGTAAGTGTTACACCACTGTTAATCGTTAGATTTCCATATTGTACGTTTGTATCACTTAATGATGAAGAAGAAGATAAAGTAACGTCGCCTCCAGAACCGTTTCCATAAATTCTAATAGAACCGTCGGCACCATCAGTACCATTTGTTCCGTTAGTCCCATTTGTTCCAGCAGATCCTTGAGGCCCAGTGAGAGTGGAAGTATCAACAATTTGCGTCATACCTTTGGGGCATCTTTTAGTTGACGCAACGGTTCGTTTGGTAAATTTTACAGCACCATTTTTTGAAGTTGCTTTTAAGCAGATTTTGTCAGCGTTAGTGTTAAGCGGAGAGACAACTACGGATGTTAGGAGAGAGGCAGTAAGAATTAATAGTCGAGTAGGGCGCAAATCTTATTCATAGTACCTAAATGTTATTTTGTGAGATAGTTTTGTGTCTATATAAATATTTTATACAGGTTATGTTAGTAGATTTTGTAAAGATTAAGTTGTAACTGTAAGTTTTCTTGCAATTAAGAAGCATAAAGGGACCATAACTGCCCACTCGATAGAATATATAATGGTCGTTGGGTACAGTGGCATCGGAAATACAACAGCTCCAATTTTAGAAGCTGCAAATAAGCTAAGAGGTCCGCCGATTGCTCCAAAAGTTATTTGATAAAACAATTTTTTTGACATCCAAGAAAAGCTTATAGGTATGGCTGCTGCAAAACATGCCCACATTCCAATTAGCCAA
>JBILET010000072.1:0-6684 GCA_044351935.1 Bdellovibrionota bacterium | reverse complement strand
TTTTTAAATTTTTCTCGTTTTGCTTCATTTTTAAGAGATCCAAAATCTCCTCTGGTGGCGGTATCTACTATCAATTGTCTTACATCAACTGGTAACTGATCAAAGTTACCTTTGCCGATGTATTTGTCTACAATTCTTCTAGCTTTGGAATACTCTGCCGAGTAGTACTTGTAGAATAAGATATCAACCGCTTCTTTGGGGAACTTATATTCTCGTAGACTAGGTCTGGCTAAAATATATGCTTTTGCTCTTTTTCCAAATATTCCAGCTGAATCTGCGAGTTGCGTAATAATATTTTCAGGAATTGGTTTTATCCCAGCTTTACGTAATGAATCATTTACGTGATTTAAATCTCGCCTAATAGTGGCTTTTGATCTACCCTTACAATCGTATCCGCCTGCAAATGTAACACCCGATGCAAATGCTGGCCAATGAATGATAAGTTCTCCTGTGCTGGATCCTTCGTTTTGTCGGGTAAATTTACCCATAGCCATAAGGGATGGATTTAGTCCTAGGCGTTTCATCAAAGCTGCGTCAGAAAAGTTTACACTCAAATCAGTGTTTGGTTGATTTGAATGAATACGCGATTTGGGATCTGCCTTCCAAATATCAACTGTAAATGAAATAGCATCACCTTTTCTAAATGCAATATTTGCAGCAACAATGGTGCTTGCAAGTTTATTTAACCTGCTTTTTAGCTGATTAAATCTGTCTTCCGCAACAAAATATTCAGAGCTTGCTTTTTTGCTAGCTTCGCGCGCTGGTTTGCTAATGTCTCCTTGTTTAAATTTATCCCATAGATTTAATTTGCTGTATCTATCATCAGAAGCTTTAACTTGATCTTTGGCATCTTTTGCGGCTTTTTGTTTAGGAGCAAGTATAGCACTCATATATTTGCCCTCAGCTTGCTTTTGGTATTCTTTAAATAACGTGCTTAATGAATTAAAACCATCTTGAATATCAACTATTGGAATGGTTTTTAATTTTATTCCATTATTTTGAGGAAGAAGATTTTTTACACCTGTAATAGTGTCTCTTGCAGAATTTAAGTAGGAAACAAATCCCATATAATCCCTAATTAGTGCATTCTGAACTAATACATACTTACTTTTTTCAGACTCTAGCTGCTTAATTCTAGTTTTTAATTCCTGGATACTTTGGTCGTAGCGTTCAGGTTTGATTGCCAATCCTGCAACTGTAGATCCAGATTGTTTTTCTTTTTCAAGCTGTTTAATTAAATCTTGAATTCCTGTGATTTCATTTTTTATTGGATTAATTTTTTGTCTTTCAAATGCATTTAGGAAATATCCAATTCTTCGACTTACGGCTACTTGCAAATAATCAATTTGCGATTCGACTGCTTTGTGAGAAGGTAGTTCTTTTGCTTGACCTAGTGGGCATCTATCTAACCAATGCTTCTTCCATAGACTTTCATGAGCGTTGATCATTTTTGTAAGACGTTCGACTTCTGGATCGTCTTTATTCTTGGCCGCTTCATATCGAGAGGCATGCCACTTAGCTAATTGTTTTTCTTTAGCTACTAATTCAGAAATACTTAGATGATTATTTCGGGAGTTAATTCGGCTTCTTTCGTCTGATCGATTTATCCCACTATTTGGCAACCCGCGCTTAAGGATTGTTGATGCGTCAATTTTGATCGCATTATCATCGGATTGTTTAGGGTCAAAACGAGGCACATAACGATAATCGTCCAGATACCAGCATATCTTGAGGCCTTAATTACACGATTTAACTAGTAAAAATGGACCTCTTTGCCAATTAGGGTGATTAGTCTTAAGTCATAAATTTAGTTATAATTGCTTTTTTTGCTTTATAAAACATGCATATTACCCTTGAAGCATCAGACCATCCTATTGATTGTGCTACTATCCAGACAGTGGTCGTCGCCATGTCTGGAGGCGTTGATTCTTCTGTAGCTGCCTATCTATTAGCGAAACAAGGAATTGATTGCATAGGTATATCTATGCAAGTTTGGGATTATCGAAACAACGGGGGATCTTGTACTCGCGCAACTTGTTGTGCTCCTGATGATTTTACTGACGCAAGAAAAGTCGCAGCTATTGCAGGTGTGCCGTATTATGTTTTTGATTTCGAAAAAACTTTTAGAAAAGAAGTTATTGATCAATTTGTTCAAACATACGCAAGAGGCGAGACACCAAATCCATGTATAGAGTGTAATAATAAAGTTAAATTTCGCGAACTCCGCGATCGCGCAGCAGCTTTTGGTTGTTCCCATGTTGCAACTGGACACTATGCTCGTGTACGTCAAACATCAGATGGATGGTATCTGCTTCGAGGAAAAGATACAGATAAAGATCAAAGTTATTTTCTATACGGGCTTAAACAATCCGAACTAGCCCAAACACTTTTCCCTGTTGGTGATATGACCAAAGACGAAGTTCGGCAAATTGCAAAAGATGCAGGACTTGTAACTCACTCTAAGCCCGAGAGCCAAGATATCTGTTTTGTGTCGGGGAGCGTTCAAGATTTTCTTGTTAAAATTGGTGGTGCAAAAAAATCAGGTCAAATAGTTGATCGTTTAGGTAATACACTTGGTGAGCATGAAGGAATTGATAACTATACTGTAGGGCAAAGAAAAGGATTGCGCCTTGGTGGGTTAGAAAACCCTTTATACGTTTTGGAATTGGATCCTTACAACAACAAAGTAATTGTAGGGTCTAAGGCTGAGCTTGAAAGGTCTGAATTCAATATCAAAGAAGTTAATTGGATTACACCTAAACCATTAACTGAGCCATTTAAAGCCATCGCCCAGCTGCGTCACAGACATAAAGGAGTCGAAGTTTGGGTGCAACCCGATAGCGAAAGTAATACTTGCAAAGTTAAGTTTGAAAACGAGTGGACAACAGTTTCTCCTGGCCAATCATGCGTATTCTATGATCTTAGCAACCAGATTGTTCTTGGTGGCGGTAGGATAGTTAACCATTAGAACAGCTAATTAGTCCTGTAATCTTTGATATTTAATGACTCTAAATCTAAAGCTAGGCACGAATTTTGCCGATCACTTTAGTTATGGGAACTCCCCCAAACAAAGCTGCTGGATTATTGTCGGATTATTGTAGTCTTGAAGGGGATATTGCTGCTCGGTTATCCGATACAGAAAGGCTTACTTTTGTTGGGGGAGATGACTTATCTAAGTTATTTCGTAGACTTGAACGGTCATCACTTGGGTTGTCATTTAAAGATTTATTGTCATCTTTGGATGAGTCAAAAATTAGTCGGTATTTAGATTTTTATGATGCCTACAATCAATCAAACTCGGCCGAATCATTATTCGGTATTCCAAAGGGGATAATTACCCCCAAAATAATTCCAGTCCACGGGTTGTCGGAAGAAGGTGAAATTGTTGATCTTGAATATCAGAGTGCGTTTGAATCACAGCACCCACAATTTAAATCCATACAAGCATCAATCCCAGAAAATAATAACATCAGAGTACGTTACTGGAGGCATCATCAAGGAAGCCGTACTACTTTAGTTTGTGTCCACGGTTGGACAATGAATGATCAGCGAGTCCAAGCATTAGCATTTTTACCTGGAATTTATTTTAAGCTTGGATTTGATGTTGCTCTATTTGAACTGCCATTTCATGGGAGAAGATTAAATTCTGAATTTCGGGATGCGGGTCATACATTATTCCCGAGTTCAAATGTAATGATTACTAATGAGTCGATTTTGCAAAGTGTCTCGGATCTAAGGCAGTTAAAATTAATCTTAAGGGCATTGGGCGTTAAAAAAGTAGGTGCTTTAGGAGTAAGTCTTGGAGCGTATATCTCGACTATATGGAGCTGTTTCGATCAGCTTGAATGTGGAATCATGATGCTTCCATTCTCATCATTTGCAAACCTAGCATGTTATCATGCAAAAAAAGAAAAATTATCTTTAAGTGAACAAGAATTAGAAAAACTTCATAAATCATTCAATTTTCATTCGCCACTTAATTTTAACAGCATAACAGATAGCCAAAGGCTGATGTTTGTATCTTCTACATACGACTCGGTTATCCCTTGTAGCGAAGTGGAATCTTTGAAGTCGAAATATCAAAATGCTCAGTTTGTATCTGTAGCGGGGGACCATTCCGTATCCTTAGAGCGTGATAAACTACTTGAAGCTACAGGTGGATTTTTAAGCAAATTCTAGTATAAAAATTCGACATTAAAGCCCCTGCCATATTGGGGAATCCCTAGTAAGAATCTTGATTTTGCGCTACCCTTAGCTGCTATGACTGAGCGTTCTGAATTAGAAAAAACCCGATTTGAAAAATTAGATAAACTACGCGCCACAGGATTTGGATTTCCCAATAATGTTAAGGTTACTCAAACTGCAGTTGGTTTGATGCAAGTAGATGTCCCTGGCGCTGATGCTACTGATAAACCTAAATATACTATTGCTGGTAGAATTGTTCAGCATCGTTTAATGGGAAAAGCCTCTTTTGCCCATATTCTAGACTCGACAGGCAAATTCCAAATATATGTTAGACAAGATGATATTGGTGCTGAAAACTTCGAAAGTTATAAACACTATGATTTGGGTGATATAATCGAAGCTACTGGATATCTGTTTGTTACTAAGACGGGTGAAAAAACTTTGCACGTTGAAAGTTTAAGGTTATTAACTAAGTCATTAATTCCGCTTCCTGAAAAATGGCACGGATTATCTGACGTAGAGTCCAGATATAGATACCGATACGTTGATTTAATTTCTAATCCAGAAGTAAGGCAAACTTTTCGCAAGCGTGCTGCAATCATTTCTGAAATAAGAAACTTCTTAGATAACCGAGGATACATAGAAGTCGACACTCCTGTTCTTCAGCATATCGCCGGTGGAGCAACAGCCAAACCATTTAAAACTCACCATAATTCTTTAGGAGTAGATATGTTCCTAAGGATTGCTACCGAATTGCCCCTTAAAAAATGTGTGGTTGGTGGACTAGAAAGAGTTTACGAAATAGGAAGAATTTTTAGGAACGAAGGGATATCAAAAAAACATAATCCTGAATTTACATCAATCGAATTCTATCAAGCTTATGCAACTTTTCATGATTTGATGGAACTCACCGAAGAGTTACTTGTTGGATTATGCCAAAAAATAAATGGTTCTAAAAAAATTACATACGATGGAAAAGAAATTGATTTTTCTGGTCCATGGGTAAGATTGTCTATGCAAGATTCCATTCATAAAATTGGTGGAGTCCCTCAAGATTTAAATCTTCGAGACATGAATACAATTTATTCTGTTGCAGAAAAACACCGTATTAAACTTGACGAAAAAGAAGACTGGGGTAAATGTCTAGAAGCATTATGGGGTGAGCTAGTCGAACCTAAATGCATCAACCCAACTTTTATTACTCATCATCCGTTCTCGATTTCTCCTTTAGCTAGAAAATCAGATAACGATCCACTAGTTACTGATAGATTTGAATTAATTATTGCTGGAATGGAAATCGCAAATGCATTTTCAGAGTTAAATGATCCAGTCGATCAGCGTCAAAGATTCGAAGCTCAAGCTGTTCGTAAAAATAACGGTGATGAAGAAGCCAGCGATGTAGACGAAGATTTCTTAAGAGCCCTTGAGTATGGAATGCCTCCAACAGCAGGAGAGGGAATCGGTATCGATAGGCTTGTTATGTTATTAACTGATTCAGTAACAATACGAGACGTTTTATTGTTCCCACAACTTAAACCTCTTGAAAAAGAAGATGAGTAAATTTTCTAGCTTTATCGCAAAGAGGTATCTTTGGTCTAAGCGTTCTGAAGCGTTCATAACGATTCTTACTATTATTTCTATTACCGGAGTAGCATTGGGTGTAGCTGTCCTTAACATTACAATGTCTATAATGACGGGATTTGAAACTACACTAAAAGAGAAAATAGTGGGTGCAAATTCTCATATAACAATTCGAAAAGTAGGCGGGTCTATGGATCAGTGGAAAGCTGTTCGAGACTTAGTTTTTAAAGTTCCCGATGTAACATCAGTATCGCCATTTACATACAATCAAGCTTTATTAAAAGTAGAAAATAAATCAGTAGGTATTTTAATACGAGGCATTCAAAAGGAATCTGCTAGTAGTGATGAACTTCAAGCTGATACTGTAAATGATCCAGAAGCTGTAAGTAGAATGTTTTCTCCGGAACCTGTTTCTGTGTTTACCGAATCTGGCAAAGCAGACTCTGTCGTTCTTCCTGGTATAATCATTGGAAAAGAATTGTCTGTTAACTACGGTCTATCTAAAGGTGATATAGTGTCGCTCTTGTCTTCTCAGGTTGCTTCTACCCCGATGGGATTACTTCCTAAATTTAAACGATTTGTGGTAGCAGGAGTTTATTCTTCTGGATTAATCGAATACGAATCCGGTGTAGCGTATATGCCGATGAACGAAGCGCAATTATTTTTCAAATTAGCAGATGATGTAACAGGGCTTGAAGTCAAAATCAAAGATTTAAATAAATCTTCTGAAGTCACACAAGCAATAACTCAAGCAGTAAGTGGAGAAATTGGCGGTCCCATCTATGCTCAAGACTGGAGTGAACAAAATAAACCCCTATGGGAAGCGATTCGAATGGAAAAAAGGGTTTATTTTATCGTCCTACTATTACTAGTTGTTTTAGCAAGTTTTTCTATTATTAGTACACTTGTAATGCTTGT
>JBILET010000070.1:0-6713 GCA_044351935.1 Bdellovibrionota bacterium | reverse complement strand
CGAAAACCAAACCTACTAAATCCTCAAGACAAGTTAATTTAAGTAAGTTAGTTTTACCATCAGCTGTTGTTGCAACTGCCGCAATTGTTTACGCAAGTTTTCAAGAAGTTCACGCAACATCCCTGCCCCAGCCTCCTAAAGTCACATACAATCCAAATATAACAAAACAGAAGATCAAAACAGCATTTAGCAAAATCGATCCAGAGCTTAAAGCAATTGAACTTATTAAGATCTCTAATGATGAATTTAAGTCTTATTGCATCGAAACTGATCACACTCGCTTCAAAAATTATGTTCACAGAATGATTAGTGAGTTGCCAAATCATATATACTATAAATACTCAGACAAATTAGATAACTTGTGGTACATACATTATCGATTCGTACAATCAGATTGGAACCCAAACCTTAAATATACAGCACCTCCTCAAACAAGACGAGTTGTCTCGGCCCCAACATATTCTTCGGATGAAACGATAGATAGTTCAGTTCCTTCGTTTGATGGACTATCAGGGATCGCTCAGACCACATCCGATGGCCTAAAGAATGTGGGTGAAGCTATTTCATCCATCGACACTACAAAAGTTGCTGAATCACTACAAAAAGGAATTGTAGACCGAGCATTAGATGCATCCAGACAACAAGCAAAACAAATACTATTTGATACAGTTACAAATCCGTACGTTGGTTTGTCTATCCTAGCGGTACTTGCTTACGTAGGATTTTCGATTCGCTCTAAAATAAATTTAGCCAAAAAAATTGCTAGCAGTTTAATCCCTGGATCTAAGAAGTAGATTTTTTCTTAGGTTCGACTTTTTTAGGCTTTGGAAGTTTTTCTAACTCTGTGGTTGGTTCAAATTTTTCGTTAGCTGTCACTTCAACCTGAGTTACTCCAACGCTCACTCTATCAAAAATTGATTTTGCATTTGATCTACTAGTTCTTATACATCCATGGGATAGTTTGGATAAATACTGAGATATAACTCCTACATGAATAGCTAACCCAGTGTACGAACCACCTGGAGTATACAATAATAATGCATACGGCATCGGAGCACCTTTTACTTTACGCTCTGCGGGAGTTTTACCATCTACAATGGGATAAGAAGTAGAATGCTTATCTTTATCTTTTGCACCAATAACATAAACACCAGGAGGCGTTGGTCCACCACCATCAGAATGTTTAGCGCCTGTGGTAACTCTGAATTCTTTTTTTAATTCAAGTTGATCAGTCTTGCTGTTGTATACATATACTCCGGCAATCTGTTTTTCTAGATTGACAACAATTTTGCCGATTTCGCCGTTCTTTAACAGTGATGGTTCTTTGGATTTACTAGGCGCAGTAGGTAATTCTTGATTTGTGGTTTCTTTTAGTATCACAGATGTCGACTGCGATTTTTTTGTTGATGGAGCTTCTTTTTCCTTGTTACTTAAAGGCTTCTCGTAGGTTTTAACTATTACACCAGCACTGTTGTATTCAACTATAGATTGTGTGGTTCTAAACGAAGATGTTGTTATTTCTTTTTTTGGTTTTCCATTCTCGTAGAATGTTTCGACTTGTTCACCATTTCTTTTAATTAGCTTTGTGTATATTGTGATGTCGTTAACTGTCTTTTCTATAAAGCGACTTCCATCAACTCTTTCATCAACATATGTAGAAACGTTGGGCTCTTTTGCCTTTTTACCAAGCTCTTTTTGTTCCTGTGATTTATCAACTTTTGCCCCAGGCAAAGAGCCATTACTTTGTTTTGAATCTTTATCCTGCGATGTATTTGTCTTTGACTGTACAGCTGTCCCCATAACTGTATGTATTCGGACAATATAAGGATTTTCTTCTTAGTTAAGAATCAAAAATGTAGAGAATACGAATTATTCGTATTTATTTCCATTTAGAATTGAATTAGACCACTAGACGGCTGTTGGCAATGCACCCGGTACCGTTTGTGATTCTTCTTGTTTGACTCTTATTTCGGGTTTTGCGATTTCGAACATAGCTCTTTGAAATGGTTGCTTTAGCTGCTTGAGTTTAAGCCACATCTGGAATTTTGAAATTTTTTTTGCTGACTCATCGCGAGGATCTTTTCGAGATAATTTCTTTAAGTAACTTAGACATTAATTTTGCATGTTTTTGAGGAAGTTTATATGGAATAGATAGCAAACTAACTCTACTACTCCATCTTAAATCTCTTCCTAACAATGCAATAAATTTGGGATCCAACCCAGACGCAAGAACAGCTTTTAACGCTAAATCCTTTCCTTGGTTGCCACTGTCATTTTTAGCTTGAGCAGCAAAATAGCCAATATTTAATCCAAATCCAGCACCAAAGAATGTCCATGAATTACTTAAAGGAGAAACTATCCCTAGAACGTACAATGCTTGAGATGCAGCAGTTACCCTACTATCTAACGTCATTCTCTTAATAAGATCTATGTAGGCACGGATGCGAGGATGAAGATTCTTGTAAGGGACCACTCGATGTTCGAACGGACACTTAAACAAATTTAACTTGGGCTCTAATTCATCACGGGGTAAGTCAGGTCTTTGATTTGGATTTGATTTTTCGTACAAATCAGCTAGTTGTCTTAACACTTCACTTTTAAGTTCATCTGCCTGTTCGTCTGTAGCATGTTCCTTGTCATCACGATTGTGCGTTTTGCTTTCATCGACTAATTTCATAACTATTTGACTGTTATGTATGGCGATCAAGGTTCTGTAAGGTGCCCGTAATGCTACTGCTAGTATAAATGGCCTAGAACGACCATTCGGTTTGAATTATCTAAATTTATTAAAAAAACTGTTGGCTAATTACTAACAAACTGTATCTTAGTAGTAGTGGCTGATTTCGATGACACAAAAGTGTCTGCGGCAATAAGAGAGTTTATTGAACGCGCAGGCGAGCTAGAGCAGATGGAAGCTTCTGCAGCACTTCGTCGTTATGCTTCACGCAATGCTGAACAAGAGCCACCAACACAAAAGCCAACGCCAGATAATCTTCCAAGTTTACCAGTTAGCATAATTCCTTGTTCTAGTTCTTTTAATCTAGAATCTGCAAATCAATTTATTAAACCTGAACTACTTCAATGGGGACATGCACCAAAAGAATTTATTAAGTGGCTAAGCTCTGAATTAGAACAGCAAAGTCTTTCTTCCCAGGAAATTTATTTCAAGCTTAGAGACTCGATAGATCATACAACAATTCCATTCATTAACCATCCTCACTTAATTAATACTTTAAAAGATCTGGCAAGCTGCGGACTTCTTCACACTAAAGTACAAAGTGATAGAACTGAACAATTTCGCTACCCAGTAGAAAAGTATGTTTTTAATCCCGACCGCGAGGCGCAATTATTCCTTAAAGGGATATTGGATGAAGCGAATCTAGATTCTTCTGATATTCAAATCGATCAGGATGCACTATACGACCTTAAAAGAATATTGAGTCGAACGGATCAGTTTAATTCTTCGGCTGGATTGATCAATTTTATTCAACAATTTGATGTCGCACCGAATGCAACAATTGGTTCTGGAGCAATCCTAAACTTATTGGGTGATTTTACACACTCAACAAGACAGCTCGTAGAGCATGCGCTAAGTTGCGCCGCGCAAGCAAACATTATTACTGGTGACCAAAGAGAATTATTTAGAATTACACCTGCTGGAAAAGGCTTCCTAACACAACTATTGCAAGAACAGGCAGCTTAGATAGGCTAGATAGTTATATATTAGTTTAAGCAACAAACTTATATCCAACACCATGCACAGTTAAGATGTGCTTTGGGTCTTCAGAGTTTGATTCAACTTTTTGTCTTAAGCGAGCAATATGGTTATCAACAGTACGCGTTGAAGGGTACGAGTTATATCCCCACACCTCATCAAGAAGCTCATCACGAGTCACAACAGATCCATTTTTAGCGACAAGATATTTTAACAATCTATATTCTCGTGCCGATAACTCTAGCGGAGTTTGATCACGCTCTGCTTTATATGCTTTAAAATCTACTACAACGTTTGAGAAATGAACTTTATCGACTTCTCTTGTGGACTGACCTCGTCGCAATAAAGCTTTTACTCTTGCAACTAACTCCATCATACCAAATGGCTTTGCCAGATAATCATCAGCACCAAGATCTAGACCTAAAACTTTATCGATTTCAGAAGACCTAGCAGTCAACAGGATTAATGGTGTCGAGACTCCAGAATTTCGAATCTCTTTACATGCCTGAAGCCCATCCATAACAGGCATCATTACATCCATTATGATTAGGTCTGGGGTTTCTTTCTCAACAAGGGCAACACCTGCTTCGCCGTCTGCAGCTTCTACTACTGTAAATCCAGTGTGCTCTAAATTAAGCGCTAAGCTTCGGCGAACACTCTCGTCGTCGTCGATAACAGCAATTTTGTACCCAGCGTAGATGTTGTTGGATGTATCCGAAGCCATACGATTTACTTTTCCCTAACCTGTTTTACAACAAGTCTAAGTATAACAGATACATAGCAATCGTGCAGGTTTTTTTTACAATTTGGTTACAAATGGGTATTTGGGGGTATTGGATTGGCTTTGAGGTGGTAATTCGCGCGAACTACCCGTAGTTATTAGTTTTTTACCACAGAGGACGCAAAGTCACGCAGGGGAAAGTTCCCTAATTTCTGATTTATGCTGCTAGATTTAGTCCTCTGCGTTACCCCTGCGCAACCCTGCGTTAAAATCATACTTAGCAGTAACGATGCGCCCGTTTCTTGCAATCAACCCCCCAAATCTATATACTTAGCGGCTCGCACTGTCTGGCCATTTATACCCCCAGAACTTAAGCGTTCATTTTTCGTTATATAATATTATTTGGTGTCTCTACTATGAGTAAGTCTGCAGAAACCTTCGCTATATTCAAAGCAAAAGGTAAACAATTTGGTGTTAAGAAAGGTCAAACTTTTAGCGTAGATCAACTTCAAGGTGATGTTGGTTCATCTGTTGTTTTTGACGAAGTTCTTCTTGTTAGCGACAGCGGAGCAACTAAAGTTGGCTCTCCTACAGTTAGCAATGCAAAAGTAACTGCAAAAATTATCGCTCACTTCCGTGATAAAAAAGTAGTTTCATATAAAAAGAATATTACTCACGGATTCACCAAAAAAATTGGTCACAGACAATATAAAACTAGACTTGTTGTACAAGATATCGCTGCGTAATTTTTTAATTAAACAGAATTTTTTGAATTTTTAGGAACTGAAATAAAATGGCAACCAAAAAAGCAGGTGGTAGTACCAAAAACGGAAGAGACAGCGCAGGTCGTAGACTTGGTGTAAAAAAATTTGGTGGCGAAATCGTCAAAGCTGGAAACATTCTTGTTCGTCAGCGTGGCACTACTTACCACCCAGGCCTTAATGTCGGTTTAGGACGCGATCATACACTTTTTGCATTAGTTGATGGAAAAGTTGAGTTCAAAACTGGCCTTCGTCAAACAGTTCACGTAATCACAAACTAGCTCTGAAATTCGTAGATACAGCAGTCATTGAAGTTAGCGCGGGAAAAGGCGGCGCAGGCGCTAAGCATTTCCGACGCGAAGCTATGGTTCAATATGGTGGACCAGATGGCGGCGACGGCGGCAAAGGCGGATCTGTAATTCTTTTTGCTGATAGAAATAAACACACTCTTTTAGATTTTAGTTATCAGCCTCTTTGGAAAGCGCAAGACGGTGGTAAAGGTGAAGGCGGCAGGCGCTCTGGCAAAGGTGGCGAAGATCTAATTATTCATCTTCCTATCGGCACAGAAGTTTACAACGAAGATACTGGTGAACTTGTTTGCGATCTTTCTGAAGATGGCCAGCAGTTTGTTCTGTGTAAAGGTGGTCGCGGCGGTAAAGGTAATGACTTTTTTAAATCCGCAACAAATCAAACTCCAGAACATGCTCAACCTGGCGAACAGGGCGAAAAAGGAACTTTTCGGTTATCGCTAAAACTAATGGCCGATGTTGGCCTAGTTGGATTCCCTAATGCAGGAAAATCAACTTTGATATCGAGGATATCGGCTGCTAAACCAAAAATTGCTGACTACCCTTTTACTACTTTGACTCCAAATTTAGGTGTCGTTAAAGGCAAAGGCGGATTTTCTTTTGTTATCGCTGACATACCTGGGCTTGTTCCTGGCGCCAGCGAAGGAAAAGGCCTGGGGATTGAGTTCCTAAAACATATCGAACGAACTCGAGTGATCGCGCATCTAATAGATATAACAGGAATCGACGATAACGGAGACCCTATAGAACCGATTAGCGCATTTGACAGCATTAACAGCGAGCTTGAAAACTTCTCGCCAGAGCTTGCAAGAAGACCTCAAATTGTGGTTCTAACTAAGTCTGACATCATTCAAGATAAAGATACTATAACAACCATTCGGAAAGCGTTCGAAGCTCGTAAAATAGAAAACATAGTCATTTCAAGTGCTTCCGGAGAAAATATCGAACAATTAATTGATAAGTTAACCCAGTTACTTCAAGTTAATTAAATATGATGCATAGTCAAAAATCTGCCGATAGTATATGTATAAGAGGTAGAAATTTTTCGTAGGAGATTTTTAGTTATTAAAAGCATGATAAGTAACAGTTCCAAATTTGTTAGTACTTATTCGCTAAAAGGAGTTGCTTGAAAAAAACTCTGTTTTTTCACTCAACAACTCACCTACTGCCTTACTCCACAACATATCTTGTTTTGCGAACTTTACCGC
>JBILET010000081.1:0-6179 GCA_044351935.1 Bdellovibrionota bacterium | reverse complement strand
AGGTATAAAAGCATTAAATATTAACCTTTCGGAGTCAGAGTGTTTTAAGGAACTTCAACGCACTAAAGACTTAACACAATTTGTAAATATCTTAAGTGCTGGGTTTTTGTCTCGTGCATTTACTCTTGATGAATTTAGATTTTCGACAAAACTTCCTTGCATTAATAGATCAGACCGATTTATAGAAGAATTTACTAAAATTGAATTAGCGGTATTTTCCACTAGATGGAATCAACTAGAAATGACAGTGACTCCTGTTGTTTGGGCTCCTTCCTTATCTGACTATATAAATTCCAGTTCTGATACAACTTACCCCCATGAATCGGAAGTATTTTCTGATGAAACTATAAAAGCTATTCAGAAAAATAATCCTTCAAACCCATCAAGGGCTTCTATTATTGCTGGTGCAAAAAGCACAAGGATTAGATCATTTTTAAGAGACCCCATCCTCGAACTACAACGAAATAAATTTAAACAAATTGTTTCGTATTTAGTAGATGATGAAATCGGCAGGAATCGAGCCAAAGAATACTGGAGTCAATACGGTCTATCATCTGCAGCAATTGATCAAGCAAGGCTATCAATCTTAACAACAGATGATTTAAAAAGATTACAGAAAATATTTAATAAGAAAAAACTACTAAACCAAGCAATGTTGTGTGGTATCTATCGCATGACACCCGAAGGGAAAATTGTCCCAGCTTTTAAATCAGATATTCAGATCATGCCTTCTCAGACTCCAACCACATTAAGTATCCGAGTTGGCGTTACCCCAAAAGATTACGACAATAAACGCATAGAACCTACAATTAAACCTTTCTATGCGTTAAGAGGAGCCAGAGCAACCGCACCTCAAATGGATCCTTCGTCTCACTTATTTATGGGGGCAAACCTTTCAAGGGCAAAAGACAAAACAGTTGTCCTTTGCTACAACGAGCATGATGCAGTCTTACTTAATGATTATTTACCAAAATCTAGATTTGTTGTTTGTTCGCTAAATTCGGATCTAACTCCACGAATAGCAGTAATAAGTCAAATTAAAAAAAGTAACTGCAGAAATCTAGTAGTAATTGGAAAACCAAATTTAGATAGAAGATACGAGAATCTTCTTATAGAGGATAACATTCCCGTAGAATTTGCCGAGATTCTTGATCTAGAAAGACGATTTGCAAATAAAAAAGCCGGAGAAAAACCAGTATCCCTTTCATGGGCTCCATTAAAATCAGATATTAGTGCTTGGATAAAAGGACAACTTAAAGGTATCGATCCAGATTCAGCTAAAGATGTTAAGCATAAGATCAGTGCTTCACTTATTGACCTAGTTACTTATCAAACAAGGCCTCCATCAGAAGTAAGCATCCCCGTATATAAACTAAAACCATCTGAATACGCTGCTATCGCAAAACTTGCTCGTGCACGCGAAGCATACGAGCTGTGCATAGAATCAGTGGGTGTTGCAAATAATGAAGACATCTACAAATTCAATAAAGCAATTCAAAATTTAAATAAAGCTATTAAACTTGTATCTAAGAACTATCAAGATAAAAATATTTCATATCCTCATAACATAGATGAATTCCTTAAATACTGTTATCCATGGGTTAAATTTGAGTTACCGGTCAACGAAGAGGATTTTATTTTATTTAAACAGCAACATAGCCTGGGTCTTCCACTACGTAGAATATACCGAGGAATCGATACAGGTAGTACTTCCAATAAAAGACTTAACGCAGAACAAACCGATTGCGCAAAATTATTAGATGACTCCTGGAATAATTCTGCAATGATTGAAGCGATTCAAAAAGAAGCTAGAGAAGCTAAAAAGACTGATTATAAAAATAGACTTCAACAGATGTTATCAATTGCTATTAAAAATGGTAAAGCAATTTCTACTAATCAGGATTCGAATAAGTTGCAATTCACAGTTAAAACCTATAAACGCCATAGAAGTTACACTGATTATACAAAAAATCGCGCTAATACATCACACAATCATCAAGTTAATGCCACAAAAACAGTATTTGCTGGATTAGCAGCAGCAGAAGTAATGATAAATATCAAAAATAAAGATAATACAATTGAGCAGATTTCATTCTACGCTCAAGCAGCTAGCATAGATGCAGCAGAACAATTAGCAGCAAAATATACTTGCATATACTTAGGATCCATTAAAGTTAAGAATGATCAGGACTCTGAACAGAAAATTAAACAGGTGTGGCTATCTACTTACGAAGCTAATCGCCGCAAAAAATTGGCAGCCAAAAAGAAGTTGGAAAAAGAAAGCAAAAAAATTGGATTAGCACCACATAACGAAGTAAAATTTAAAGATGGAATTGATGGCTCTGTAATAGGTTACGGTTTCAGAGTCAAACAATAGACGTTTTTTATGTCGCTTAAGAGCCTTACCTTAGTGTACTGCAAATGAATTTCTTTCTCCTATCGCATCAGATATCAAAATTGATATATTTAGTGAGAAGAGTAAGCGAAACTGACAAGGTGGCGACCAGCTGGATTCCTTAAGGAGATTTCTCTCCTCAGGAAGCTGGTCTAACTAAGTCACTCAGGGGGCATGTTTAGTCGCAAGATTGAACCTCTGCCCCCGATAAAAATATGTGGTTGTCATTATATGGTTAGATGCAAAGTATGACTCTTTTAAGCTTTGCGACTATGACGAGCCATCGATTCCCTACCTTTCCTGGCGAACTTACCAACATCGCCTTTCTTAAAAAACCCCTAAAAACTGTTAGAATTACCAAAACAGACAGGGCCCCTAACCTATTATAACTATTAACTAAAGCAATATTTCTATTAAGTAACAGATCTCTAATAATCATACATAACAATTGAAGTAATAAATATGCGAAAGAATCATGATCCCCAACAGCCTGCACTAGATTTTAATAGCGTTGAATTTCCCCGACCTACACCAGACTCGCGTACAGCTGAGCCGATAAAACTATCTGATAGGATTAGAGCAGAAGGAGGAATGCCCTACTTCCATCAAGAATTAGATTCAATTAATGCATTCTTGCTCCCAATCTCAACAGTTAAAACTTTAGCCGAACATAAACCAGTACTAATACAAGCATGGATTGAAGCAAAAAAACTTGCTAGACAGCTAGCATCCAACAGCGTTACTTATGAAAATAGGTTAACAAAAAAAGAGGCCCTTGGTGTTGGCTCATCTGCTTACGCTGTAGCTGAACACGCAACAGACTACCCGTCGGCTCTTGGTTTTCTAAAATTTACAGTCAGTCGAATCGTTGAGCATACAGCTAAAGTATACGGTCGTGGCATTAACTCAATATCTGTAGCATTGGCATACAGTGATGCGACTATCGATATTTTTAATCAATATGCATCGGGCACTATTTTTGCCCAAGCACTTGAACCTGAACTTATAGATAAATTTAGAAATGACAAAAAAGCTCAAAAACAACTAATCAAAGAAGCATCCCGCTCTTATATACAAGCTGCTTTAAAGGACACCTCAAAACCCCTTCATCCTGCAACAAGAGCATTAGCACTGGCAATAAATTCGATTAAAAGTATGCAAGCCGCAAAAGACGAATCTGCAAAAAATGAAAAATTTAATGTGGTCTTCATTACCCCAACTTTTGAAGAAGCTGAACAAAAAACACAATTCAACGAAGAATATCGCCTAGCAAAACAAGAACTTATCCCCGAAGAAAAAAGCAAAATATCGATCAAAAGAATAGATTCTCTTCCGCAGAATCCAATTATAAAAGTATCAATAGTAGTTCTAGGTGATGAATGTTCACCAAGTCAAATCCCCGCAATTCAACAAAAATTTCCAGACGCAAATATTATCTTTTTAAACAAAGAAGAATCTCAACCAAAAGAAGGCCAAAATTCATTATTTGGACAAATAAATGAACCACCAAAATGGCACCACGGAATGGATCCAGAACCAAAAAGAAGACGCACTAAACAATAAAAAAAGCGCCAATCATACCTACACATAGTAGAAGTTCAATCGAAGTTATAGATATTAATTTTGGGGACTTGAAATTGCGTAGCGAGGGCAAGATGCCCGAGTAGCAATTTCAGAGCGACAAAGCGCACAGGATGTTCGCGCGGAAGCGCTCCCCCAAATTAATATCTATAATTTCGATTGAACTTCCCCCACTACGCGAAGTGATATCACCCAGCCAAATTCTTAGAAATAATATAAGTCCAAGGAATAACAGCCAAACAAAGATAAATAACAATCAACAAAAAGATAAGCGGCCGAACCCACCGCCTACGATGAGCTTCAAAAGTTAATCCAACAATTAAAAAGATAGCAAAAAGCTTACTAATAAAAAGCACCGGAGCTTTTCCATAAGCAAGCATTAAACTTTTAAGAAAAGAGTTCCCCTCCATATGAATGCCCATCAAAGACAAACCAATATAAGTAAGAAACCCATCAAAAATCTGACAAACAGCTAAAATTGCACCAAGAAAAAAAGCCTTCTGCGAAATGGACCATCCACCAACTTTTAAAAGCACAGTCTTTCGCCTTACACGCTTTCCACCGTAAGTAATCTGCTCGGACTCGCCTTCTTCAACTCGAAACTTAACCATAAAATCTTAATGCGTAGTATAAAAGAAAAAAGCCCTTAGTTACATCCATAACTAAGGGCTTTTTATAATCTGCTAAAGATTAAATACTAAAGCAGTCCAGCCAATGACTCCAATGAAGTCTGGCTAATCTTGAACTCGCTTGGAGCTTGTTCTTCTTCTGAATCAGTAAAGATCTGACGACCAACATATTCAGCAACACCAGAACCAGCAGGAATCAAGCGACCCATGATTACGTTTTCTTTTAGACCGCGTAATGTATCAACTTTACCTGATACAGCAGCTTCAGTAAGAACTTTAGTAGTCTCTTGGAAGCTTGCAGCCGAGATAAACGAATCAGTTGTAAGAGCAGCTTTGGTAATACCTAACAACAATGGTTCAAACGTAGCAGGTTTACCACCTTTGGCCATAATAGCTTGGTTTTCAGCAATAACTCTTGCACGCTCAATCGAGTCACCAGAAAGATAGTGAGTATCACCAAAGTCAGCAATTTTAACTCTCTTTAACATCTGACGAACGATTACTTCGATATGTTTATCGTTGATACGTACACCTTGTAGACGATAAATTTCTTGAACTTCGTTAGTTAAGTAAGAAGCAAGAGCTTTAACACCTTCAATGCGAAGAATATCGTGAGGGTTGATTGCACCATCTGTTAATGACTCACCAGCACGTACTCGGTCACCACGTTGAACAGCAACGTGTTTAGTTTTAGCAACCAAGTATTCTTGCGGCTCACCAAAGTCAGGAGTAACAATGATCTTCCTTTTACCGCGAGAATCTTCACCGAAGTCAACAACACCATCAACATCCGCAACGACTGCAGGATCTTTTGGCTTACGAGCTTCGAATAATTCAACAACTCTAGGAAGACCTCCTGTAATATCTTTTGTCTTAGTAGAAGCACGTTCTCTTTTTGCGATAACGTCACCTGCATCGATATCAGTGTTGTGCTCAACAGTTACACGTACACCAACTGGTAAGTTGTATACACGAGTTTCGCCGTTTTCGCCGTAAACAATGATTCTTGGTTTCAAGTCTGAAGCACGATCACGTGATTGGATAACTTCTTTTTCAGAGAATCCAGTACGCTCATCAGCTTTTTCTTCAAGAGTGCTCTCGTTAAGATCTTGCCACTCAACACGTCCTGCTACATCAGAAAGAATTGGAATAGTAAACGGATCCCATTCAGCAAGAAGTTGACCTGATTTAACTTCGGCACCTTCTTCAACTTTAAGTCTAGCACCATAAGTCATCGAGTGACGCTCGCGCTCGCGACCATCAACTGCATCAACAACTAGAAGATCACTCTTACGGCTCATTACAACCTGAGAACCATCACGACGTCTTACAACACGCGCGTTTTCAAGTTTAACAACTCCAGAATATCTAGCTTCTAATGAACTTTGCTCTCCTCGACCAACGGCAGCACCCCCGATGTGGAATGTTCTCATCGTTAACTGAGTACCAGGCTCACCGATTGATTGTGCAGCGATAACACCGACTGCTTCACCAAGGTTAACCATGTGTCCTCTTGCAAGGTCACGTCCGTAACAAAGCGAACATACTCCGCGATCTTGTTCGCAAGTTAATAC
>JBILET010000068.1:0-6840 GCA_044351935.1 Bdellovibrionota bacterium | reverse complement strand
CTTCGTGTTCACTCATGGCTAAATATACTGAGCAGTTTTGATATAGGGCTTTTAACTCATCATCACTTCGCCCACCACAGAACTCCACACGTCCTGTAAGGCCAAATTCCTCAACCATTCTTTTTAGTGAAAAAGAATATAGTTCGGTATCAATATCAATCCCAACTAACCAAAGCCTGGAATTTTTATCTATATGATGATGCAGGAAGTAGAAAACTTTTAAGATATCTTCTATACATTTATTAGGAGCAAGTCTTCCAACATGTAATATGTTAATACCTTTTTCTTTGCGAACTAGCTCTGCAAACCCAGCGTTTGACTCTTGTTGCCACCTTGAAGGATCTACAGTAAGCGGAAGCACATCACACTTAAAACCTAATTTATGAATTTCGGAAGCATTAAACTCAGAATCTGCTAATAATTTTTGAGAGCATTTTAGCAATTCAGGTAATTCACTAATTCCTGATTCTATATCTTTTACTATTCTAGGGTTAACTCCTTCAAACCAATGACTAGGAGTAATATTATGGTAAATCAAAGTTCGAGTAGCTAAGGTTAACTCGCGGTAAAGTTTATTTAGCGGAGACCCCAAAGAATAATGAAGAATTACTTCACCTAAAAATGCATGATCAAATGTTCTGTAATCTAAAGTTTGCCCCTGATAATAGGGATGCGTATTAATACAATATATTTCGCTTTTTACTCCTTGAGAGCGGATTACTCTTTGCAACGCCAAAGCTTCGCCTGATATTGCATCTCCGTAATTTAAAGTGTGAAGCAACTGATGAATCATAAAAAAATATTTACAAACTTTCCGCAAACAACTCGCGATAATTATTAAACACTAAATTACCAACAATTACACTTATTAAAGAAAACACTGTTAATAGTCCGATATTTGACCAAGGTATAATGCCCTCTAAAATTATAGACTGATAAGTAATTGTCCAAAGAGAAAATGGATTTAGCATCAAAGCCCATTTAAATCGTTCGGGCACAATACTAGCTGAGTATACAATTGGATTTAAGAAGAAAAGCAAAGTAATAGCGTTGCCAACAATATGCTGCACATCTCGATACAATACATTTAGCGATCCTAATCCGATTACGATTCCAGTTAAAAAAAGTAACTGTAAAAAGATCACTACTGGCAAAATTGCTAATGACAAGAAAAACGGCACACCTTGAATCAACATAAACACAACCATAATTGGCAGTGAGAGTAGAAAATGAATCATGTTTGTTAAAACAGAAACAACTGGCAGAATATGTGCTGGGAACAATGACTTAGTTATCAAATGCCCACTGCTGACGATACTTGAAGCACCTTCAGCTAAAGATGATGTCACCCACAGCCACGGAAGAAGTCCGCAAAAAAGAAAAATTTCGTAATTAGCAATCGCACTGTTTCTCATAAAGTGATGAAAAACAACTGTGTATACAATCATTAAACATAGCGGATTTAGCAGTGACCACATAAATCCAAGTACAGAGCCTCGATATCTTGCACTTAAATGTCTTTCAACTAGTGCTAACACTAGCTGGCGGAATTTAAATAATTCAAAAAGATTAGAGATCATTTAGATGTCTCCTGCTTTAAGTCTTCTAAATGGTGCCAACTAGCTTGCGGCAACGTGACTCCCACTTGGTTTCCGGACCAACGACAAGCAAAATGAATTACTCCATGTAAATAATCGTAGGGATATCCATCTTGTCGATGAGTTGCAACATCCAATCGGTAACTACCATCAAGCAGACCTATTCTTATAATTTTATAAGAAATAACTCCTTGCTTATTAGGATGGACTATAAATCTATCTAAATCAGTATTTGTGCCTATTATTGTGACACCATCACTTCTATGAATTCCAATTCCAAAAACTGGATCTTCAACTTTTTCATTTAGCTTATATTGAATTTGAATATCTACTGGTTCATCCGGATGAAAAACTCTTTTTTCATGCCCGTGTTCTCCTAGTAGTTTTACAGAAATAATTTCTACTTCCCTAGATCCCCATCGTTTGAATTCATCATTCTTATCGGCTGACTCAACTACTTGCTGTTGAATCGAAGCATCTTCAACTAATAGTTCATTTTCTTCGACGTTTTCAACCCACTGCCTATAACTATCAATGACTCTTCTTGGGTCTCCGCGATCTTTCACAACTCCGCCTTGAAGCCAAATTGCTTCATCACACCATCTCTCGACAGCACTTAGGTCATGGGTAACTAATATTAATGTTTTACCCTGGGCTCTAAGTTCCGAAATCTTATCCTGACATTTAGCAACAAATCTTGCGTCTCCAACTGCGAGGACTTCATCAACAATTAAAACATCAGGATTAGTATGAATTGCTAAACTAAATCCAAGACGCATAAACATACCAGAAGAATATGTTCTAACTGGTTCATCAATTGACTCTTCTAGCTCTGCAAACTTAACTATATCATCAAATTTGGATCGTATTTCTTCACGTGTCATGCCTTGCATAACACCACCAAGATAGACGTTTTCTCGACCACTAAAATCTGGGTGAAATCCTGCTCCCAATTCAATAAGTGCAGCGACTCGTCCGTTTAGAGATATCGAGCCAGAAGTTGGTTTATAAATGCCTGTAATTAACTTTAGTAAAGTAGATTTTCCCGCTCCGTTTTTTCCAATCACCCCCATCGATAGACCTTTAGGAATGCGCATGGTCAAACCATCCAATACTCGATGGCGAATTGCTTTGGATTCAATTTTTTTGTTCGAGGAAAATATTTCTGCAAGTCTTGACTTTAGGCTTGAGTAACCTTTACCAATGGATCGCCGGTTGAACTCTTTAGTAAGTTCAATTATGTCGACTGCGTATTCTAAAGAATTGGTCATTTTTCCATTCGGTATACATCAGGTAGATTTCGAAAACGTTCGTTATCATCCATACCATATCCAACTAACCATTCTGCGCCGACGTATCGATAACCAACATAAGATGGTTCGAATTCCCCAGCTCCTTCTCGCTTAACAAGCACTGCTTGTCGAACATCAACTGCTCCTGCTTCTAAACAAAGTTTTGTAACTTGAGCAAGCGTTCTTCCACTTTCACAAATTTCATCTGCTAACAGAACAGCGCGACCTCGAACAGGTTGTGCATCAAAATCAATTCGCAATTCACCTTGTGTGCTATTGCCAGCATACGCACTTGCACGAACAGGATTTAAGTTTAAAGAATGGCCAATACATCTGGACAAATCAGCGTAAAAAAATATTCCACCATGCATTAAAGGAATAGCAGTAACATCTTGACCCGTTGAACTTGATAGCTCCTTAACCCAAGGAGTTATCTGTTGACCAAGTGCGGCGACTGTTTTTTCGATTTCAGTTTTTGAGTAAACCAATCGATAATTAGTAGGAATCATAATATGGCACAAACAACTTACGTTAAGTTCCCGAAGATACTACAGATGTGTCCAACATTCAAAACTTTAACGTTCGGGCTACTGTGCTTACTAATCCTATCTGGATGCGATAAACCTGCCCCAAAGGGCCGAATTAGGGTTAAAAACGATATTCAGGACCGAAGTTATAACATCGTCCAGGTATCAGGGGGAGGAGCTGGGTTTCGCTTAAAGCCAGGGGATTCTGCCGTTATGCCAAAGGGAACTACTAGCCTATTTTGGTCCAGAGCTTACAAAGACTATACGAGAAATTACCAGGTATCATGTCCTCCATTACGAGATACCGATTCAGGTATTACGATGAAATTAATTGATGTTCACTTAAACAGAATGTCGGGTGGCTGCAAAACTACCTATGCTTCAAAAAATTAGAGCTAAATTATAAAGCTTATTTAATTCTGGCCGTTACCTTCCCTACGGGAAATCTATAAGGGATAAATTAAGTTATGTTATTAGAAAATATTAGTAATATTGTAGTAGTACTTGCGACTGTATCAACTTTACTGTGTCACATGAGACAAAACAAAAAGGTTGAGCAACATGCATTTGTTCAAACCAATTCTTTAAGTTCCTCGATTAACAGCTTTTTTAAGCAAGTTGATTTGCTAGAAGACGCCTCACTAAACTATTTCAACACTCTAAATGATGCAGGATTAAAAGATCTAATCTATATAAGAGATCAACTAAAAACTATCATCCAGGACAGAGACAATTTAGTTAAGCAAGGTAAAAACTACGAAGCCAACTTATTAGTAGAGTTCTTAAACTCTCCCCATCCGAAGCCGTATAAAAAACTATCCGAGTTAACAAGTGCAAAACTTGATAAATTGGATAACTGGAAAGAAATTAGTCAGAACAGAATTATGAACTGTGTAATCCAGCTTGGTATTAGTAGTAATAAGCCTTCGTCAGCGTCAACAAACAATGCTCAATTAAGCAGAGCTAACCGCAGACGAGCAACGTTTTGCACGCTTAATGAACTTAAAGAAATCATCACCGAGCAGCGGACACATTAACATTTAGGTCTTTTAATACTACCGACCAATTAATCTGAGAAAGTAGCGTTCCAGGCTTGGGAGGTTGTATTTCCTGAAAGCCGAGTTTAGCAAAATTATTTTTTCTATACTGAGGAATATCAGCAATTAAATTTTCAATGCCCAACTGCTTTGCTTTTAATTCGCGTTGTATATTCAAATAAGTTCCCAAACCAGAAGATCGATGGCCATTTAGCACTACGTCTCGTCCCAAGTGGCCAATGCGACCCTTAGGCAAAACTGACAAACTTGTATACCAATTATCATACGGAAGACTTTTGTAACTTTCACAAGGAAGCAACCTAGCAGCAGCAACAATTTTTCCAGATGACTTTTCGACTATAGCCCAGTGATAGCTTTGTTTATCTAACTTATCAATCCACATTTTATTTGGGCCAAGTTGCTCAAGTTCTTGCTTGGGGGTCCCCTCATGTTCCCAAACCTGATAACGCAAAGAGCCAATTTCTTCCAGGCTAGCTTGATCTGAACATCCATAAAATTCGCGACAGTAGTATTCTGCTGGAAGTTGAAAGTCCATACACAAGTGAGTATACATTAAATTTAGGAATTTTTATCTTTTAGATTATCCAAAATAATTGTTTAGTATCAATATGATAAGAATATTTACATTAGTTATGTTGACTTTAGTTAGCGGGTGCAATGGGGGCGAGAGCCAAAAAATCGTTGAATCGGTTAAAAATCAAATATCTTCTGCAACGGATCAAATTGCTCCTGTAGCAAATGAAGTTGCCTCTCAAACAAGTGAGCAAGCTTCTAAAGTACTTCGATACGAATATAAAGTTGAAACCGTTAAGAAAGATTCTGACGATAGGTCTATAGAAGCAACCTTAAATAAATTGGGCGAAGATCGTTGGGAATGCTTTTCGGTTATTGCGACAGATACTGGAACAAGAATTACATGCAAACGTGTGCCATATGCTGCTCTACGATATTTTCTTAAATTGATGTAAAAAAGTTGCTCCATAGGGAAATTTTTTCCTAATTCTTCTAAAGTTCTCAAATTAACTGCCGAACTAACAAGTGAACGGTTGGTATTAGAGTTACCAATTATTTATCCAACACACGGATGTGTAGGAGGCAGTATGGAAGTCAAGAATGATGTATCAAAAATAGCAGAGCCAAATGTGACTGGCATTTCAATAAAAGTCACAAACACCGCAAAAGACACAGTATCAAGTAAAGAGATTGCTGATTTAGAAGAAGTGCCTGTTGATGATGTTAAATTAACTAATTACGCAACACAGCGTAGTAAAACTACCGAGATTAGCAAAGCTAATGAAGCAATTAGCTCACTTAGTAAAGTGGCTGATGATGTAAAAAAATTAAGTGAGTTAACTAATAGTGTCGCAGGTATCGTTGATTTAGCACAAAGCAGCGATACAACTGATAGCCAAAAACAAACTCTAAAAGGCGAAGTAAAACAACTATCTGGAGTTATCACAAACATTGCGACTGAATTACGTCAAGCAAAAGTGATTACAGTCCCTGAAGAAGCTGCACGCATTGAACTTGAGAAAAACTTAGCAGAAGCTCTTGATGTGTTTTTACCCGATCCGCCGCGAGGTCCTGCTGATATAAACATATCAACAAAGCAAGCGATCATTCAGACACGCAACCTTATTTCAAAAGCTCAAGCTCAAATTGCCAGACTGCGTGAATCGTTAAAATCTGAGCTAGAGCAAACAGTTGAGTATGTGAAAAGTCAACGTAAAAAAGACTCCTCTGAAGGCCCTCAAAAAAACATTAGTGAGGCGGATCAGGCGTTTAAAACTAGTATTACACTTCGTGAAGATATAACTGCGTCACCTGTTGTTGCAAAACTTGCTGTTACTGGGCCTGAAATCGGAAGTAGCAATGTGTTGTTTAGGTAAACTTGATTTATTAAGCTTATAGGATAAAGTTTTTTCCTAAATTAGCTTTGTAATGTTTAAGTTTATAACTAACTCTTTTATTTCTGTGATATCACTCCTTATTACATTTGTGATTTGTGAGTTTGCAGCACGCTTCATTTTACCTCCCACAAAAGACATTCAAGTCAGCTATACACCTCGCAAATCTTCAACAGAGTCAACTAAACAAACAAAAGAGGATCGTGGAGGTATTGATGCTGTACTCGATTGGTCTGGTCAAAACGGGATTAGGCTTTATCCAAATGTTTCTGCTTTAATTCACAATCATTCTTTAAGTAAACAAGATGTACTTCTGGAAACAAATAATCTTGGACTTAGACATCCAGATTTACTCGCTAAAACCAGCGATGACTTTCGAATACTAGCGATGGGAGACTCTATAACTATTGCCGACTATGTTGCTGCAAACCAGACCATTCCTAGCTTCCTTCAAGACA
>JBILET010000140.1:0-4649 GCA_044351935.1 Bdellovibrionota bacterium | reverse complement strand
AGTTTTGATTCTATAGACATAACAGGCTCGACACTAAATGGTTGAGTTAAAATATTTTCGTCTACACCATAAAGCGCCAAACCAACTCTGCAGAAATCATACCGTAAATCATCATAATACAAAGAAGCAGCAGAATTTGAGGCGTGAACTTCTATCGAACCAAATAACTGTTTTGCTTTTTCAATAACAGGTTTAAACCTTGTGTTTTGTTGATTGGTAGATTAACGACTAGATTCTGACTTTGCAAAGTGAGTACATACTGCCACTACTTTAACTTTATCAGCAGATTTAGCTCTATTAAAAAATTCATCGACTTCGCTAAACCAAACACCCAATCTACACATTCCTGTATCAATTTTTAAGTGCACCTTCTGTCCAGTCTTACAATTTGCCTGAACTAGATCGATGCTCTCTAATGAGTAACAAACAATTTCTATATCCAAGCCTTCAGCAGCACAAAGCTCCTGTGCGCTATAAGAACCAAGGCTTAACAATCTTCCATTAAATCCACTTTTGCGGATTTGTATTGCCTCATCAATAAAAGCAGTTGCAAAAAAATTAGCCCCAACACTTTGCAAAATATTTACAACATCGGTAAGTCCATGTCCGTAAGCATTAGCTTTAACAACAGGCACAACAACAGAAGGCGAAATATGATTCGCAATTTTTTGATAATTACTTTTTAGTGCCGATGAACTAATCAATACTCGGCTAGTTCGCATAAATTACTTATATTATGCTACTAGACCCTCGCCTGCTTCCTCTGAGGAACTTGCAGTTGATTCAACTTGAGTAGGAAGAGTCGCAGGATTTGGCCACAAGCAAACAACATCCTTACCTGGGATAGAATAAACTTGCAGTTCGTCTCCGTAACGTTGGAAGCCATATCTAACAGCTCCACCGTTATCACGAAGTAAATCACGACATGCTTTATCTTGGCCGCTAAACCATAACTGCTGATATTTTTGAAGTAATTCGCTATCGTCTAAAAGCTCGCGATCAATCATCGCTAGACAACGTGTATCAACAAACACATCTCCTCTTGATTGGGTTGCTAAAGATCTTAAACCTTTAGCTGCTCCAACAGATTCATTCTCGGCGTATATTGCAACGATATACTCAAAAGGATCTCTGTCTATTCTGTATGTACCAGGTTCAAGTTCAATTACCACTCCACCAAATGATGAAACGATTTTATCTTTTGCTTCTGGTTCTTGATCCATTACCTCTGCAAGTTTAGAAATAAACTGCGGGTTTGCTAACATGAACTGATCAATTAAAACTAGATAACCGCTTTCAACTGCAATACGCTCACGCTTGTTGCCGCCCTCGGCTGCCATACGTGGATCGCGATGTCTTCCACCGCGCCCGCCGCGATGACCGCCTCGTCCACGACCACCACGATTACCACCACGTCCTTGTCCAGAACCGCGCCTATCTCCTCTAGAATCGTTTCTTGAATTCCTCATTTAAATAAATCCTAATAGATTAAATAATTAGTTAAATACTTTACGTGCAAAATCAAAAATAAAGAGCACGAAAGAATAAAGTTAAAGTAGTTTCAATTCACAAACTAAAATATATTTGGAGTTTGATGAATTAAGTTGTGAGATCCCAAAATTTGAATTATCGGATTCACGCCCCCTGATTACAGCATAAATAGCAGATTTTTAAAACATCCATCTCAAAAACCCCCTAGAATTAGGTAATTTCACTGCTCTACTAGGGAAATTTTTGCACCCTAAATGCTAAAGCATAATCCCCCCTGTGCCGAATTACATCTTCATGAAGGGAGACCGCACAGCAGTAAGTAAAGATAGCCTTATTGAGCTCACAGCGGCGCTTCATGCTCAAAATACAGTATCATTTGACCCAGACGCTGCCATTCTAGAGGGCCACTATACCGACGAGCTTTCTCTTCATAGAGCCAAAAAAGTGTGGAAAGAGACTCTAGAATATCACTTTCTACTCGAAGATAAGCACGATTTTGCTTTCCAAATTGAAGGCGATATTAGTAATTCAAAATACACTTTAACGTGTAATTTTAAGTCCTCGTGTGGAAGATACGCATTTTGGCGACTTACAAATAACCAATCTCCCGAAGCACAATACACATTAGAGACCGCACATATTCCAAATGTCGAGTCTCTTCATGATTTATTCCTCACAGCCCCTGATTTAGGAGTTAAAAGTCCTACTAGATTTATCGAAATAGATGAATCATTACCAATGGTTAACCTGGCCCAAGAGTCATTAGTTGGGTGGTTTAAGTCGCTATTAAAAAAATAATACTAATATCTTGCACTTTTTTTGCCGTTACCTACATAACTGAAGGTATATGGCGAGGCGTTCTAAAACAGGGAAATTCATAGTTTCAGCAGGTGAAGTGGGCCAATACGCCTACTGTCCGGAAAGCTGGAAATTGCGCCAGCAAAGCAAGAAAACTGAAGTCCAATCTGAAAGCTCAATTTCTGGTGAAGCATCTCACCAAGAATGGGCGAATCAACTAAGTAGGGCATCACACTTGGCTGAAGGACTTAGATTTATTTTAGCATTGGTAGTAACAACTGTTGTCATAGTGATAGCTTACTAGCGTCAAAGGACTATCAATCTTGTTCATTCAACATATCGTCAATTCAATCCATGCTCTTTTTGTTGACTTAGCAAAGCTAGAAACCAACAGTATTATTTTTGTTATATTATTAGTTATCACTGTAATCGTAGTTGATGGCGTTGCATTATCAATCGCACGACTTAGAACTGATGCAGGGTTCACAAAAAAACTAAAAACAGTTGGAGTTGATGGTAGCAAAACAAATAAAGAGTATATAAGTGAAAAGTTAGGACTGGCAGGAAGACCAGATGCAGTTATTGAAGAAAACGGATTTTTAATTCCTGTTGAACGTAAGCCATTACAAAAAAAAATACACGAAAGGCAAATTGCTCAGTTACTAGTTTATATGCGCCTAATAGAAGAATGCGAAGGAAAACGACCCCCATACGGCATATTAGTTCTTGGTAAAAACTGCAAAAATATTAAAATTGAAAACTCACCGCAGAAGCAACAATGGCTAGATGAATTATTATCCCAAATGAATTTGTTTTTAACTTCTGGCCAAGATGTAGTTGCCACACCTCACCCAATTAAATGTAGAAAGTGCCCAGTAAATCAAAGATGCCAGAAAAAAGGCCCTTTAATTACTGCTTCCACTTAATGGAACATCCCATAGGTCGATGCATTTGTTCTTCAATTTTTTTACCTGAAGTTGCTAAAGATAAAACTTCGTCCAAATAATTTCGAGTTACTTTGGAAGGATCCCTTGGGCTATCATTAACTGCCCCTTGATAAATCAAATGACCAGATTGATTGAATACAAAAAGTTCAGGAGTACACTGAGCTCCAAAAACTTTTGCTACTTCTTGAGTATCATCAAATAAATATGGAGCACAAAGTTCTTTCTGTTGATAAAAAATAGCCATTTTTTCTGGCCCATCATCTGGATATTGAACTTGATCATTTGAACTTATAAAAACAGCACTGACAGAATTTGAAGTATTAGAGGTAGAACCGATAAACTTTTTAAGCGTATCATTTAGTTGGCCAATACTACCTACCACGTAAGGACAGTGGTTACATATAAAAGCAACTACACTAATTTTTCCAGCAAGCCCGTCATTGCCCACCAATTGACCATTCGAAACATTTCTTAGTGAAAATTTAGGCATCAATGAGCCGGTAGTCAAAGTTGTTACAGATGAATTAGACATAATTTAGGCTCACTTACGAAATCTATGAGTTATTATTAGTAGGTTTAAACTTAGAACCTCTTTTTATACTATTACAAGTGAATCTGAAGGGACAATTCGCCTTAAAATCTAAAAAAAACAGCTACCTATAAATCAATTATTGTTTTATTTTAAAGTCAGCTGCGATATGAGAGTTTTAAGCATCAAATCCATGACAAGAATGTCTATCTGGAGATAGCTATGGATGGCGATTTCGAGCTTATATTAAATGGTGTCAGCGATATCACCGGTTATCAAGCCGACAATATCAAACAACTCCTTGAAGAAAAATATGGCATAACCCCTGCCAATTCAATGGAATTATTTGATGGCACCCGTGCATCATTAGCAATTCTTCGATCAAGCAACACTGCACATCTTAAAGATGCATCGGCCCAATTATCTGAACTTGGGGCAAAAGTAATGATTGTACGCCGCAAGATGCAAGTTGAAGTAGAAAAATTGCCTCAGCCACAAGCTTCTAATAGTTTTAAATCATTCTACGAGAACTACACAAATAACATCACAAGGGTCCTACAAAGCATCTGTGTAGCTGATGTCGAATATTTAGTTAATGCACTTACCAAAGCACGTCAGAACAACAAGCAGATATTTATTTTTGGAAATGGTGGTAGCGCTTCAACTGCAAGCCACATGGTAAATGATCTTGCAAAGCCAGTTTTTGATAATGATGCGTTTTCATTTCGTGTGATTGGATTATCCGATAACATTGCATCAATAACTGCGAATGCAAACGACTATGGATATCAATCAATCTTTGTAAATCAACTAAGAAATCTACTTCAACCAGAAGATTTAGTTATCGCGATTTCCTCTAGCGGCAATTCAGCTAATATTGTTCA
>JBILET010000067.1:0-6990 GCA_044351935.1 Bdellovibrionota bacterium | reverse complement strand
CAACATCCAGTCACAATTCCAAAGGGTAGTAAAGTTCAGATGGATGGCAATCGCCTTCGATTAACTGATGTAAGCGAAGTTCGCGGATGTTTAGTTTTAATGAATGGCAAAAAAGTTAGATTCAAAGATGCGCCATGCCAAGGATTACCAAACCAAGAGTTCCTTTTCTGTGATAACGTTAGCGGCTCAAATCTAAATTCAAGTAACCAGTCAACATCTGCTCCTCCAAATTTAGATCCGTCGATTGAAATGATTATAAACGACGCAACTAACAACAATAACCTCGAAGCGCCTTCTGGAAAACTAATCAGCGACAATACAGAAGCTAAGCCAGCATTGAAAGCTGCTTAAAGTAAGCCTTTAATTTTAGCTTTGTAAATCAATGCAATTGACTTTGCGTCAATAAGACCTTCGGTTTTAATAAGCTCATCAACTTGATCTAGTGTTAGCAATTCTGTTTCTATTACTTCATCTTGATCTTTTGGAAGCTGATGTGGGTACAAATCTTGAGCAAAAAATAAATATTGAATTTCGGAGCAAAACCCAGGAGTCGGGTATAGAGTCCCTACTTCGATCATACTGTTTGCGCCAAATCCAGTTTCTTCGGCCAGCTCACGATGGGCGCAATCAATCGGTCGTTCGTTTACACCTAAAGTGCCAGCTGGGAGCTCTAAAATTTCGGCCTGAATGGATGGTCGATATTGGCGAATAAAAACTAATTGCTGATTTGCAGTTTTAGCTAAGACCACTACAGCCCCAGGATGTTGTAAAGTTAAATGACCTGAAGTTGTCCCATCGGGAAATTGAAGTTTCTGCTCGACGACCGAAAAGACTCGAAACTGGTATTTCGGTTCGGACTGTATTATTTGCGGGAATTTACTGGGTTCCATAAGGGTAAAATAGTTGTTTAGATTGGTCAATTTTTAGATTTCATGTTAATGTTCTAGCGCTATAAGATATAGTATTTTTTTGAAATTATTACAGAATTTTTTGTTTTTTCTTAATTGAGCATCCTTAATTCATATTAATTTTTACAATCTTGATTTTTTGTATATCTGTCAGTTTGAACCATGGTTGGATTTATAATTAAAAAAATTTTTGGCACTAGAAACGATCGCGTTGTTAAAGGAATTATTCCTTTAGTTGATAAAGTAAATAGCCTAGAAGAAGGTTTCAAAAAACTCTCCGATGAACAACTTGCAGCCAAAACTCAAGAATTTAAGACGCGATTATCAAACGGCGAATCTTTAAACGACATACAAGCCGAAAGTTTTGCTGCTGTTCGAGAAGCATCAAGACGAGTTCTTGGTTTGCGACACTTCGATGTCCAAATCATTGGTGGAGCAATTCTTCATACCGGCCGAATAGCCGAAATGAAAACTGGTGAAGGTAAAACTTTAACT
Organism: Bdellovibrionota bacterium; assembly: GCA_044351935.1. GTDB lineage: Bacteria > Bdellovibrionota_C > UBA2361 > UBA2361 > JBIKWN01 > JBIKWN01. Next base: position 5,587 of record JBILET010000067.1, on the reverse strand, counting down.
GCAACTCTACCTGTTTACTTGAATGCACTTGCCGGAAAAGGTGTTCATGTTGTTACTGTAAATGATTACTTAGCTAAGCGTGACTCCGAGTGGATGGGCAGAGTTTACAACGCTCTTGGACTAACAGTTGGATGTATTTATTCTGGAATGCCAGAAGAGCAAAAGCGAAAAGCATACGAAGCTGACATTACATACGGTCAAAATAACGAATTCGGCTTTGACTATCTTCGTGACAACATGAAATTCACTCGCGAAGGACAATTCCAACGTGGGCATTTTTACGCAATTGTTGATGAAGTAGATTCTATATTAATCGACGAAGCCAGAACTCCACTAATTATTTCTGGGCCTGCAGAAGATGCTACTGATAAATATTATACAATTAATAAAATAATTCCATTTCTAGTAAAAGATAAAGACTTTGAAATGGATCTAAAATCTAAGCAACCTCAACTTACAGAAGCTGGAGTTGCTAGGTGTGAAGAATTATTGCAAGTAGATAATTTATACGATCCAAACAATATCGATCTACTTCATCACGTCACACAGGGACTAAAAGCATATCACACAATGCAACGTGATGCTGATTACGTTGTAAAAGATGGTCAAGTGATAATAGTTGATGAATTTACCGGAAGACTAATGCCAGGACGTCGTTGGTCTGATGGATTACATCAAGCAGTAGAAGCCAAAGAAGGATTAAGAATAGCACGAGAAAACCAAACTCTTGCATCTATTACATTTCAAAACTTCTTTAGAATGTACGAAAAGCTTTCTGGAATGACCGGAACAGCTGACACGGAAAGTGTTGAGTTTAAATCTATATACAATTTGGAAGTAATTATTATTCCACCAAATAGAAAAAACATCAGAGAAGACACAAGTGATGTAGTATTCAGAACTAGACAGGAAAAATACGAAGCGGTTGTATCCGATATCGTTGAATTCAACAAAACTGGGCAACCAATACTTGTTGGAACAATCAATATCGATCAGAGCGAGATGTTATCTGCTCTATTAAATAAAAAAGGAGTTAAACACTCAGTTCTAAATGCTAAACACCACGAAAAAGAAGCTGAAATAATCGCACAAGCTGGACGTCTTGGTGCTGTTACTATTTCTACAAATATGGCAGGTCGTGGTACTGATATTTTACTAGGAGGAAATCCAGAGTTCCTTGCATTTGCAGAATCAAAAACTAAAGATCGATCAAATCCAAAATTTATCGAAGCTTACGAAAAATACAAAACTCTTTGCGCTCAAGAACATGACAAAGTCGTAGAAGCTGGTGGACTGTTTATCATGGGAACAGAACGTCACGAATCTAGAAGAATTGATAACCAACTTAGAGGACGCGCCGGAAGACAAGGCGATCCTGGAAAAACTAGATTCTATATTTCACTTGAAGATGACTTAATGCTTAGATTCGGAGGAGACCGAATTCAAGCAATAATGAAAAGACTTGGATGGGAAGAAGGTGTTGCAATCGATGGCAACATGATAAGTCGCTCTATCGAAACTGCACAAAAACGAGTAGAAGCATTTCATTTTGAGGCTAGAAAACACGTCACCGAATATGACGATGTGATGAACAAACAAAGACAAGTTGTTTATGGATTGAGAAATAAAATTCTTTCTGACGACAATATTGCAGATGAAGTGCGAAGCATGATTGAGGAACTTGTCTCGCAAACCGTTGCATCAAATTGTGATGAGCGAACAAAACCTTCAGAATGGAACACAAAAGGAGTCGAAGATAGATTTAAATTCTTATTCAACTGCGGGACTAGAGTGTCTTCTAGCGATACTCAACCCAAGATTATCGAAGAACTCACTCAACAAGCTTTAAAGTTATACGATATAAAAGTTGATGAAATATCATCCAAACTTGATGCTTTATCTGCGATGGCGACCTCACAAGGTGTAAAAGCAACAACCCGCGATGAACCATTAAATTTTAAAACTTTTCAACAACACACAATTCTCGAGACACTAGATCATTTCTGGTTAAATCATCTTCAGGATATGGATCATCTACGTGAAGGAATTGGACTTCGTGGATACGGCCAAAAAAATCCTCTTTATGAATATCAAAAAGAAGGGTTTTTCTTGTTTCAACAAATGTTAGAGCTTATGGCAGAAGCTGTTGTTAGAAAAATCTTCTTCACAGAAGTAGCAACACCAGCTGAAGTCATGCAGCAACTAGAAGCCGAGAAAAAACGAATGGCGACTAGAGAAAAAAATATGAAACTAACGCATCCAGAAGCAGGTAATAGTGGCGCGTGAGTCAACCTTTTTCGGTTTATATTCATATCCCATTTTGTTACCAGAAGTGTCCATATTGCGACTTCAACACTTACGCGGTAGCTAATCCACCAGAAGAACAATACGTAGGTGGACTTAAAGCCGAAATAGACTACTATGCTGCTAATCCTTTATGGAAAGGACGAAGTGTGCAAACTATTTATTTTGGTGGGGGAACTCCTAGTATTTTATCACCTAGGTTGATTCGACATATTATAAGTACCATTACCTCTAATTTTAACGTTCTTCCCTTTGCTGAAGTTTGTATCGAAGCTAATCCATGCGCTATTTCAATGGATGCTTTAATGACCTGGTATGAATCCGGAATAAATCGACTGAGCCTTGGGGCACAGTCATTTGCATCAAATATTCTTAGAACTCTGGGACGGACACACACATCAGAACAAATCCATGCTGCAATTACATCAGCACGCGCTGCTAATTTTAAAAATATAAGCATCGATCTAATGGTTGGTGTACCTGGCCAAACAATTCATGACGTTCGAAATGATGTAGAACAATGTCTAGATATTGATATCCCTCATGTATCTATGTACTCATTGACCATAGAAAAAGGAACTCCTTTCTATCAAAGTAAAAAAAGAGGAATCCTTAAGCTACCACAAGATGAATCAGTCCTCGAAATGATATCTACCATTGATAATACGCTGCAACTTGGCGGATTAAATCGCTACGAGATCAGCAATTTTGCAAAACCTGGATTTGAATCGCGACATAATCTTGCTTACTGGAATCAAGATGATTACTTGGGAATAGGAGCTGGTGCACATAGCTATTGCAAGCAGTCAGTAAATAAAACTTCGTTGGGAACTAGGTGGTCGAACTTTGCTTTTCCTCAAAAATATATTGAATCAACTACATCTACAGGGTTTGCGCAATCTTGGTCAGAAGAACTCTCGCTTAAAAGTGCAATATTTGAGTTCTTTTTTTTAGGATTACGAAAAATAAATGGTGTAAGTCTTAAATATTTCGAGTTTGAATTTAAAGTCTCCATTGATTCTTGCTACGGAGACCTCATAGACATCCTGACCAGCGAAGGATGGTTGGTCAGGAATGATGATTTTATCGCTTTATCGACCAAGGGGATAAATGTTGCAGACTCTATTATTGAAAACTTCTGCGACCCCAATATCTGACTCAAATACATACTCAACTAGCTGATTTTACAGCTTAAATTGCCTGGATTTTGTATTTTTTATTATCTTTGATACGAAAATCTCTCAAGTAACGATTGAATTTATACGATTATAAATAAATCGCACTGTTTTAGGACTTAAATCCATCTAAATCATGCAGTGCATAGGAGGAATATGAACAGAAACTCAACAGATCAAAATAAAACTGGATATGTTGTTACTATGGTAGTCAGTATGCTTCTAGCCGTAGTTCTAGTACTTGGGACTCCTTTATTTAATAGATTTCTACCGGAAACAAAAGTTAATAATAAGGTTGAGCCAATACAAATTCCAACATCAACTATGGTTGGTGCCTCGACTGGCGGATCTAGTTTCTAAACCTATCCATTTTTAAATCTGTTTGCGATAATCTTAGAGGAATGACTTCCTCTAATTACCTAGACATACCCAAAGATCTATTTGTTGAACCCTTAATTACCGACTCGGGTATCTCGATAAAAGTTAATGAACATATTTTTCCTATCGAATATCCAAGTGATATCTGGAAAGCAACGAGCAATAGTTTAAAAAAACGCCTTCTTTCAAATTTAAGCATGGCATCTACTCTGTATTTGCCGCAAATTTTAAATTTAAGATCCATAACGTATAAAACAAGCAGACCAATTGGGGAAAGTTTTTTCCTTAGAAATGGAATTTATGATGCTCCCTATTGCGCAAATGTGGATGCAAAATCTTCGGTGCAATATTTAAAAGATTTTTTTAACACTAGGTATCTTTTTACAAATGATGATATAGAAGTTCCACAATCTATAAACTTCGAGACGATACCAAACACCAAACAAAAACGAAAAGCTTTAGTGTTGTTTTCAATGGGCAAAGAAAGCTTACTAAGCTTTGCGCTTTGTAAAGAACTGGACATAGAACCAATATTAGTCACTATTATTCATCCAGGGTTTGAAACCGAGTGGAAACATAAACAAAAACTAGTTGCTGCATTTGAAAAAGAATTTAATACAAAGATTCACGTAATAAACTACCAACCTGGATTACTAAAAGAGGGTAAAATTTTTGGTAAAAAAACCGAACTTGGTTGGGGGCTTCATGTCACAGAATATGCATTACTGGCACTACCTTTTGCAGAAGTATTTGGTTGCGAGTTTATTGTTTGTGGTAATGAGCAATCTTGCAATGATACGTATTATGACCAAGAAGATGTATTAATATATCGCGCAGGATTGGATCAACATAACGATTGGACAAAACAACAAGGGCTACTGCAATCTCTTATTCTTGGTCGATCTTGCCAAGCATACAGCTTACTAGAACCTTTGTACGAAATTTCGGAAACAAAGATTCTACATCACCGATATCCCGAAATTGGCAAATATCAGATGTCGTGTTTTTCTGGAAGCGATACAGATGGTGGAGGCCGCTGGTGCCAAAAATGCGATAAATGTGCATATATGTATGCATTATTTAGGGGGTTTAACTTTAATCCAGAAACTATTGGTTTTACTGATAACTTGTTTTCTGAAAAAAATCTTCACTTATACGAAAGTTTTTTTACTCGAAGCGATGATAGTCACTTTTACGGCTCACAAGGCGAACTGGGATTAGCATTCTACTATTCGCTACAATATAAAAGCGATGATGCAGCTCAAATAAGATTCAAAAATGAACTACTGACTAAATTTTCTGAAAGCATAAAAAGTATTCATGCGAAATATCTTGGTAGTCATCCGACTAAACAAATGCCACCCGATAAGCATGATATATTGATGCAAATATTTAGCTCAGAACTTGCCGAATGTCATATACCGCAAATCTAAGCTCACCTGATTTATTTTCATTGTTTAAGCTTGGCGCTATTAGAAAGCAGCGCTGTGAGCGAATTAGTAGTTTTTATTTATCTTTTGAAGATGCGCTGTGGGAGGTAATTAAACAACATAGATTTGAAAATAAAAAAGTCCTTTTGCCATCGTTTTTTTGCGCAGATGTGTCTAGTAGAATCGCAGAACGTGGATTTGATCTTTATTATTACTCACTGGATGAAGATCTGCGATTTAATCACGAAGACTTCTTAAATCAAATTAAAAATAGCGCCTTTGCATTCGTAGTTATTTATT
>JBILET010000069.1:0-6716 GCA_044351935.1 Bdellovibrionota bacterium | reverse complement strand
GCATTGCCCGCAAGATTTATAAGGCGATACGAGATCACCGCTAAAAAATAGCTTCTACACCAGGAAAAAGCTCCTGAACCACTAAGTCCACAGGCAATTTTTTCGTACTTAATAACTGATGGACTTTATTGTTTTCTTATCCACAACTTGTAAAGACTTACCTAGAAATAATTCTAATTACGCTATATAATCCAAAGATGTCTAGTTCTAATAAACCTGTATATCCATCAGTTTGCCAATCCCCTAAATTTCCCGAGATAGAAGAAAAAATCCTACAAAAATGGAAAACTTCTAAGATTTTTGAAAAATCAGTTTCTTCAAGAACGGGTGATGAGTTTGTATTTTATGATGGACCACCTTTTGCGAATGGCTTACCTCACTACGGACATCTTCTTACTGGTTATGTAAAAGATATCATTCCTCGTTATCAAACTATGCGAGGTAAAAAAGTTGATAGACGTTTTGGTTGGGACTGCCATGGTCTTCCTGCCGAGATGGAAACTGAAAAAGAATTAAAAGTTTCTGGAAGACAAGCTATCCAAGAATTAGGCATAGATAAATTTAACGAACAATGCAGATTGTCAGTATTAAAGTATGCTTCAGAATGGGAGCGCACTGTTAATAGACAAGGGCGCTGGGTTTCTTTTGAAAATGATTATAAGACGATGGATTCGTCTTATATGGAAAGTGTTATTTGGGCATTTAGTGAGCTTTATAAAAAAGGCCTAGTTTACGAAGGTTATAAAGTAATGCCTTATTCATGGGCATGTGAAACCCCGCTTTCTAATTTTGAAATTAGAATGGATAACGCTTACAGATCCAGACAAGATCCTGCAATTACTGTGGCGTTTAATTTTTCAAAAGATGCTTTTTCAAATGAAGCATGGGCCAAAGATAAAGATATACGTTTGTTAATTTGGACAACTACCCCATGGACTTTACCGTCAAACTTAGCCGTCGCTGTTGGTGAATCAATTGAATATTCAGCTGTTGAAAAAAATAATATTGTTTATGTTCTTGCAACCGATGCGCTTAACAATAGATATAAAAAAGAAATATTTGATGGCGGAAGTATCCTAGCAACATTTAATGGATCAAAACTTGTTGGCAAAAGTTACACTCCAATATTTCCTTACTTTGCAGGCAAAGATAAATGTTTTGTTGTTTTAAGCGGTGATTTTGTTACCACTGAAGATGGTACAGGAATAGTTCATACTGCCCCTGGATTTGGAGAAGAAGACCAAAAAGTTTGTGAAGCTGCTGGAATCACATTGGTTTGCCCAGTTGATAATGCCGGAAAATTTACATCTGAAATTACTGATTATGTTGGACGCCAAGTTCAAGAGTGTAACAAAGATATAATTAAAGCTCTTAAAGAATCTGGCCGCTTAATTCGCCACGATACAATTGAGCACAATTATCCTCATTGTTGGAGGACTGATACTCCTTTGATCTATAAAGCTGTTAGCTCCTGGTACGTAAGAGTAACTGATTTTAAAGATCGAATGGTTGAGTTAAACCAGCAAATAAATTGGATCCCAGATCATATTAAAGATGGACAGTTTGGTAAGTGGCTTGAAAACGCTCGCGACTGGTCGATATCACGAAACAGATTTTGGGGAACACCAATTCCTATCTGGAAGAGTGATAATCCTTCGTATCCTCGAATTGATGTTTATGGAAGTGTTGCAGAAATCGAAAAAGATTTTGGCGTAAAAGTTAAAGATCTACACAGACCATATATTGATGAGCTAGTACGCCCTAACCCAGATGATCCATCTGGCAAATCAATGATGCGCCGAGTTGAAGAAGTATTCGACTGTTGGTTTGAGTCTGGTTCGATGCCTTATGCTCAAGTTCATTATCCTTTCGAAAATAAAGAGTGGTTCGAAAATCACTTCCCTGCTGACTTTATTGTAGAGTACATAGCTCAGACCCGGGGATGGTTTTATACTCTTATGGTTTTATCAACTGCTCTTTTTGATAGACCGCCATTTAAAAATTGTATGTGTCATGGTGTGGTGTTGGCTGCGGATGGTCAAAAACTTAGCAAAAGATTGCGAAACTATCCTGATCCTGATGGTGTTTTTAACACAATTGGATCTGATGCATTAAGATGGTTTCTTGTTGCAAGTCCAATCCTTCGTGGTGGTGACTTAAGCATTGATAAAGATGGAAAATCAATTGCTGAAGTTGTTCGCACAGTATGTAATCCGATTTGGAATGCGTTTTACTTTTATACTCTTTATGCAAATACTGACAATATAAAAGGTAAAATTAGATACGACTCTAAAGATCTTCTTGATAGATATATCCTTGGTAAAACCGGAGTCCTTGTTGAGCAAGTTACTCAGTTATTCGATAAATACGATATTGCCGAAGGTTGTAATGCGATAATTAATTTTATCGACAGTCTTAACAATTGGTACATAAGAAGAAGCCGAGATAGATTTTGGAAAAGTTCCAAAGACCAAGATAAAATTGACGCTTATGATACTTTGTATACAGTGCTAGTGACTTTATGCAAAGTTGCAGCCCCAGTGTTGCCGTTTTTAACCGAAGAGGTCTACACAACTTTAACTTCGGAAGAAAGTGTTCACTTAGCTGAATATCCGCCGCGAAAAGATTTTCCTAATGAAAATAACCTTGTCGTCGAAATGGATTTGGTGCGAGCTGTATGTTCTGCGGGATTATCATTAAGAGAATCACATAACTTACGTACTAGACTTCCTTTAAAATCGATAACTGTTGCCGGAAGCGGCGTTGATAAAATTAAAAAACACGAAGCTCTAATTAAAGAAGAGCTTAACGTGAAATCAGTTTTATTTAGCGAAGATCCTGCTCAGTTTGCCACATATCAATTATCTTTAAACGCCAGAGCAATCGGCCCACGAGTTGGCGAGAAAATGAAAGCTCTTTTAGCGGCTGCTAAAGAAGGAAGTTGGCAATTTATAGAAAACGGACAAGCTGTTTCTGTACTGCAAGAAACCTTCAGAGAGCCAGAGTACCAAATAAGATGTGTTGCCAAACAAGGAGTAGCGAGTCTTCCTTTGCCCGATCGATCTGGTGTTGTTGTTTTAGATACTACTGTTACAAAAGATCTAGAAGACGAAGGCTTAGCCCGGGACCTTGTTAGATCGATCCAGCAAACAAGAAAAGATAAAGGCCTTCATGTTTCTGATAGAATTAAAGTTACTGTTCAAAGCGAACTTACTTTAGATGAGATTCTAAAAGTTCATGGGGCTTACATCGCGGAACAAACTCTTGCTGATTCTATTGAAGTATCTAAGTCAGAACCTTTAGCTACTAAAGATGTCGCAGAAGTTTCTGTCGCTGGTAAACCTGTTCAAATAGCTTTAATAAAAGTTTAATCTTTATTGAGTAGTTGATGGAGCAATATTTCGCCAAATATCGACAATCGATTATTGGATTAGACTATAAATTTGATAGCCCTTTTGGCGAACAAGAATATACTTACGCTGATTGGACTGCTATGGGCAGACGTAGTCGATTTGTTTCTGATAAAATTGACGAAATCACTCCGTGGTTAGCAAATACACATTCTGAGTCTAATTTTGGTGGCTCATTAACTAACCAATTATATCATCAGATTCCGCATGAGATCAGAAAACACGTAAACGCATCTGCTGATGATGTTGTGCTGTTTAAAGGTAACGGTATGACTGGCTGTATCAACTGGTTCCAAAGAATGCTTGGATTAAAAGGCGGTACAAATGCCCCTGATATTCCACCTGTGGTTTTTGTAACGCACATGGAGCACCATTCAAATCAAACTTCCTGGGAAGAAACATCTGCTGACGTAGTAATTATACCAAAAAATGAACAAGGCTTACCTGATCTAAATTTTCTGCAAGAGCAGACAAGAAAATTTGCTCAAGATGGCCGAATCATTTATGGCTCTATTACTGCTTGCTCTAATGTTACTGGAATTCTTACTGATTATCATTTGATTGCACAAATTCTGCACGAAGTTGGTGGAAAATGTTTTGTTGATTTTGCTGCATCTGCTCCGTATGTAGATATAAACATGCATCCTGAAAATCCGGATGCAAAACTTGATGCAATTTTTATGTCACCTCATAAATGTTTAGGCGGACCTGGCTCATCTGGAGTTATTGTTTTTGATAAATCGCTTTATAAAAACAAACTTCCTGATGATATTGGTGGAGGAATAGTTTCGTGGACAAATCCTTGGCGTGAACACGGTTTTTACAACGATATCGAAACCCGAGAATCTGCTGGAACTCCTGGAATACTTCAAGCCTATACAGCCTCGCTTGCTTTAGGTCTAAAGCAACAGATGAGTCCTAAAATGATGAAGGCCAGAAAAGCACAACTCCTGGAGCGCGCTTTTGAAGGATTAGGCCAAATTGATGGAATACATATTTTGGAAGCCAACAACAAAGATCGACAAGGTATAGTTTCGTTTGTTGCTGACGGAGTTCACTACGCTTTGATGGTTACTCTACTTAGTGACATGTTTGGGATCCAAGCTCGAGGTGGATGTTCTTGCGCAGGTACTTACGGGCATATTCTTTTTGGAATTGATCAAGATAGATCTCACCAAATAACTTCTCAAATCGACAGTGGTGATAATACTTGCAAACCTGGCTGGGTTAGGTTCTCGCTTCATCCGACAATGACTGACAGGGAGCTTGAGAAAATAATTGGTGCTGTTGAGTGCATTATGCAAGATAAGCAGAATCTAAAAGCACTATATTCGTATAATCCCGAGGATAATGTCTGGACGTTTAAAGATACCTCAAAAACGCCAAAACCTATCGATCCTAGCACGTACTTTTTCTAATTAATTTATCCCCTTTCTTTCGGACCAAAACCAGCGCAATACTAGGGTGTTATGAATAATACCCCTACTGGAAATGTTGTTGTTTCTCGCTTAGAAAGTGGCGTTGCTTTGATTCAACTTGGCACTGAAGCAGCTGTGACATTAACTCCGCAAAGACTTGATTCGCTAAAAAAAGCACTTTTCGATCTTAAGTCTTCTTCGCCTAAAGGCTTAATCATTACTGGGTCTTCTACAGATATGTTTACTGTAGGTGCCGATATTAATCTTATTCGAGGAGTAACGGATCCTGCCGTTGGAGAATCTTTAGCACGCGAAGGACAAGATATTTTTAATTTAATAGAGGAACTTCCATTTCCAACAGTTGCTGCGATTTCTGGCCCATGTGTAGGCGGAGGATGCGAACTTGCGCTAGCTTGTAAGTTTAGAATTATCAGCGATGAGAAATCTAGCATCATAGGATTACCAGAAGTGAAATTAGGAATTCTTCCTGGATTTGGTGGTACACAAAGACTTCCAAGATTAGTTGGATTACCAAAAGCACTTGATATTATCTTGGCTGGAAAAACTCTACGCCCAAGACAAGCTCAAAGTGTTGGATTAGTAAATGAAGTTGTGCAGAGCAGTCGTCTATTAGAGCGCGCAGATTCAATTGCAAGCGGATCTAATCCAACCAGGCAAATTAATTTGTCATTTTTTGACAAAATCTTAACTCACTCAAAGCTTGGACGTTCTTTTGTCAAGAAAAAAGCAAAAGTAACTATACAGAAAGAATCAAAAGGATTTTATCCTGCGCCTCCATCAGCGCTAGAATCTTGCATTATTGGACTTGAACGCGGAACAGCCGTTGGTTATCGATTCGAAGCAAAAGAACTTGGAAAACTAATCGTATCACCCGAAAGTAAAGCTTTAGTTTCACTTTTCTTCTTATCAGAAGGCGCAAAATCTATCGGTCGTTCGGCAAGAAAACAAGTAGAAAATCTAACTTCTGTTGTAATTGGTGCTGGTACTATGGGAGCAGGCATTGCCGGAGCACTTGCAAAATCAGGCTGTAGTGTCACGTTAAAAGATAAAAGCGATGTGGCATTAGCAAAAGGCAAAGAATTAATTTCGACGTCTCTTCAAAAGCTTAGATATTTAAGTGAAACCGAAAAAAGTTTTATTTTAAACAGAGTCGAAACAACTTCTCGGGACTTATCAAATCCAAGTAGCGTTCAGTTTGTAGTGGAAGCTGTATTTGAAGATTTATCTTTAAAGCAAAAAATATTATCCGAAATAGCTTCGCAGATATCTGAAGATGCCGTTGTAGCAACAAATACTTCCTCTTTATCCGTATCCAAGATCGCTCAAGCTATACCTAACCCAAGTCGAGTTGTGGGAATGCATTTTTTTAACCCAGTTGAAAAAATGCCGTTAGTTGAAATAGTAATGGCAGAATCTACTTCAGATAAAACGTTAGCAACAGTCGCTGCTTTAACAACAAAGTTAGGTAAATATCCGATAATTGTTCGTGATGTCCCTGGGTTTTTAGTAAATAGAATATTGGTGCCATATCTAAATGAGGCAGCATTTTTACTTCAAGAAGGTTACTCAATAGTTGATATCGATACAGCAGCTACTAAATTTGGAATGCCACTGGGCCCATTTAGATTGCTTGATGAAGTTGGATTAGATGTCGCTGCTCATGTATCCGAAATAATGGTCAGCGGTTACGGTGAGCGCATGAAGGCTCCTGGATTTACAAAGCTGCTAGCTAATCATAATCGACTAGGTAAAAAATCTGGTGGCGGATTTTATGATTACAAGGATGGAAAATCTTCACCCAGCTTAGCAGCACGTGATCTTTTAAAACTTTCTAACAGGCAAGATAGACAAGTTACCGACTTATCTG
>JBILET010000087.1:0-6002 GCA_044351935.1 Bdellovibrionota bacterium | reverse complement strand
TGTGAGTATTAGGTAAGCTCATATAGCTCCTCTTTTTTTATTTTTTGCTAAGCGATCAATTTGCTGTAAGTGATATTTTAGACCATCTTGCCAAGAAATTGGCTTTCGCCCAAGTACCGAAGAAAACTTTGATAAATCAAAAGCAGAATATGCAGGTCTTGGCGCAGGGCGCACGAATTTATCCCTAGTTGTAGGGGTAATAACAGGCTGCTCGGTTGGCGAATATGAATACTCAGCAATTGCACTGGCAAAGTCATACCACGAAGCTACACCTGAACAAGCGCAGTGCAGAACACCAGAAAAATCAACACGAATTATATCCAAAAGAGATTCGGCTAAAAAACCGGCCCAACAAGGACTCATTAATTGATCTTGAACAACAGAAACAGGAGTTTTCTTATCAAACAAACTTAACATTGTGTGAACAAAGTTGTTTCCAAATTTTCCGTGTAACGAAGCGGTTCTAACAATTGCGGCTTCGCCATTTGTTTCTTGCATAACAGCAAGCTCGCCTTCTAGTTTTGATTTGCCGTATATACTTTGAGGATCCGTAGCGTCTGTTTCTTTTAGTGGAGTATTGCCATCACCTGCAAAAACATAATCAGTAGATATATGAACCACACGTGCATTCTGCTTTTTTGCAGCTTTTGCAATATACATTGCACCATCACGATTAATTGAGTAGCAAAGTTTTTGCTCGGTTTCTGCTAAGTCTACAGCTGTATAAGCTGCGCAGTTAAGAACTACATCTGGCTTTGCTTGCCCAACTAAAAATTCAACTTGTGCTTGTTCGGTTATGTCTAACTCCTGGGGGCTTGGGTACACTACAGAAAAATTTAGATCTTTTGCTCGAAGCAAAAACTCCTGACCAAGCTGACCGCTGCCTCCAAAAAGTAAAACTTTCATCTTTGATTATCGCTTTGAGTAATTTTTTTGGTAGAACTCTAGATATTCACCGGTTTTGATTTTTTTCCACCAATCAGTATTAGACTTGTACCATTCAACGGTTTTTTGCAGACCACTTGCAAAGTCAGTCCGTGGCTTCCAGCCTAGTTCTGAATTTATTTTATCAATAGATACCGCATATCGACGATCATGAGCTGGTCTGTCTGCAACCCATTCGATCGAAGAATCATCTTTACCTAACAACTTAAATAGATGTTCTGTGACAATTTTGTTTGGGATTTCGGCTTCTTCGGTTCCACCGATATTATATACTTCACCAGTTTTACCCTTTTCGGCTACAGACAAAATCGCTTCACAGTGATCTGTAACATAAAGCCAACTTCTAACGTTCATACCATCACCGTATAAAGGAACTTTTTTTCCTTCCATTAAATTAGTGACAAACAATGGTATTAACTTTTCTGGAAACTGGTATGGGCCATAGTTATTAGTGCAACGAGTAACTACAACATCTTGATCAAATGTTTTTCCAGAGGCTAGTACGATAAGATCGCTTGCAGCTTTTGAAGCGCTGTAAGGACTAGATGGATCTAGCGGTGTAGTCTCGTAAAAGCGCCCTGTTGGACCAAGTGAGCCATAAACCTCATCAGTCGAGATATGAACAAACCTTTTTACTTTATTAGCTCGAGCCGAGTCTAATAAATTTTGGGTGCCCAACACATTTGTTCTAACAAAATCTTTTGCTCCATGGATAGATCTGTCTACGTGACTTTCTGCTGCGAAATGAAAACAGATATCAAATTTACTCGAAGCAAATAATGAATCCATGGCAGACTCATCAACTATATCTGCTTTTACAAATTTAATTTTATCTTCTTTTATTGGAGCAGAAAGATTTTCGATATTACCAGCGTAAGTTAAAAGGTCTAAAGCTGTTATATCCCAATTAAGTCTTTGACTTAATAAGTAATGAACAAAATTGCTTCCGATAAAGCCTGCGGCTCCTGTTACTAGTACTTTCATAAATATTTAGCTAACGTTATTAGCCCCTGTTTCTGCTACAAGATTGCTGGCTCGGTGCAATGATGGGAATGTTCCAGCATCGGTCCACCAGCCTTCAAGTTTTGAATATGTTAATTGACCTTTCTCGATGTATCTATTGTTTACATCAGTAATTTCGAGTTCACCACGATCAGAACGCTTAAGTGTTTTTATAAAATCAAACACTTGTGAATCATAAAAGTAAAAACCAGTAACGGCTAAATTAGTTTTAGGTGCTGATGGTTTTTCAACTATATTAATAACTTTTCCATCTTTAATTTCGGCAACACCAAATCTTCTAGCATCTTCTACTTCTTTTACTAAGATTTTTGCACCTTGGCATTTGTTATCAACAAAATCTTTGGCAGCGTGATTAATATTCTTTTCAATAATATTATCACCTAGCACAACGCAAATTGGTTCCTTGTCCGCAAAGTGCTCACACAAAGATAAAGCTTCCGCAATTCCACCTTCGCCTTCTTGATAAGTATAATTTAAGTGCGCTAGACCAAATTCTTTTCCGTTACCTAATAGTTTTAAGAAGTCTCCGGCAAACTGACCGCCAGTAACAATCATTATGTCTTTGATCCCAGCATTAATAAGAGTCTGGATAGGATAATAAATCATTGGTCGATCAAAGACCGGCAATAAGTGTTTATTAGTAACTAACGTGCAAGGTTTAAGCCTAGTGCCAAGTCCCCCCGCTAATATTATTCCTTTCATAGAAAAGCCTTTAAGAATCCCAAATCAAAACTACTGCGCAGACGTAGGTCTTACGTTAAGAATATCCTGAGAAATATCCCCTAATCCTGTAAAAGTAAAGTTAAAGTAAAAAGTTTGGTTGTCTGGGTTAACTTGGTCCGAGTACCCAACATCAGCATGCCAACAATTACAAGAACTATAAAATCTTAGAGCCATTCTGTTGTTAATTATGCCTCGTTCACTGTTAATTAGTTCGTTATCTAAATTATTGTAACGTGTATAAATACCAAACCTTGTGCGATCTGTCAGAAGCGTTTCAAATCCACCATCAACTTGGTCAACTTGTGTTCCGGCAGCACGATTTTCGGTTGGCTCACCAGCAAAAGAGTATCTTAAGTAAACAGAATCTCCTCGATCCGTAGATAACTTAGATGACAACGAGAATCCAGTAATACGACTTTGATCAGTGTTATAATAAGTATCAAACTGAGCAGCAAAATTCTTATTAGGATTTGTGCTTAATGAAGTAGTTACATCTGTAAGAGGAAGAATATTAGACTGTCCAACAGAATCAATTTGCTGATCGCGTCTGTATGCACGTCTCCAATCGTAACCTTGCTCGATTGATAGTCTTAATAACTCACGCACCGAGCCGTTTCGTAAGTTAGTAGCTCCCGTTGGTAAGCCAACAGATTCAGGCCTACCAAATTCTGGTAGAGGGTTAACAGAATCAAAGGAAGGAAAATCAGAAACTTCTGGAGCAAACTCAGGAACTCCTGTTGCAACATCAGATCTAGAATCAAATCTTCCAATTAACGCAGTAGAAACACCATAACGAAGAAGACTTCTTTCTGTGATTCTATCAAGTGCATCATATTGAGGATTATCAGTTTGAGTAATATCTGGAATATATAAATACCTTAGAGTTGGCTCGATAGTATGTTTAACTCTCACTAAAGTATCATCCTGGTTTTCTTTTCCAAGTCCAGCCAAGTCAACTAACCAGCTATCTCGGTCAAGTCCATATACTCTTTCGAATGCAGTGCCTAAGTTACCTTGTAAATAAGGCACTCGACTTGACGAGCTATCTTCGATTGACGATATCGCTTGGCCATTTGGATTCGCAGGATCAAAAATATCAGTGTTACTCATCGAATAACTTCTAACGTATGCACCACCACCAAGTGAGCCTGCAAAATAATTACTTAAATGAAACGGCACATTTGTTTCTGGTTGAAAAACAGTTCTGCTTCCGTCGTATCCTTGAGAACGATCAAAATAAGTTTGAGTAAGGTTTGCTTTAGTAACTAATCTTAAACCGTATGGATTTTCAATTGGTCTAAAGCTTCTAAGGAAAGAGAGCGACGCTTCAGGCATTCTATGAAAAGTAAACTTATCTTGCCCTGGTCTTCCAAAAATTAAATCGTTGTATTCTGCTCCAACATCCATCGAGAAGAACTCACCTAAAGCGCTTCTTAAAGAAACCGATGATGTATTAAATCTTTGCGTAGGATCTGCAATTAGTGGATCTGCAAATTCCTTAACCATTGTTGCGTCACTTGTTCTGTGGATATCAGCAATAAATCTAAGTGGTAATGCTGCATCACTAGGCGCACGATAAATATGGTTATAATAAAATCCAAGTCGGTTATCATCGATACCAGAGTTTACTAAATCTTGAACAAGCAATCCTCGTAGGTCTCCGTCTCGAGGAGTTTCGTTTGAATAAAGTAATCTACTTTCAATTTTGTTGTCGTCGGAAAATATCTTTTTAACGTCAACATTCGACCCGTATCTGGTTTTAGTCTCGATAAAGGGAGTTAAACTTAAATCAGCTGATTCACTAGCAGCAATAAATATAGGCTGACTATATTGAAATCCGTTTACGCTGTTGTAACCAAAAGACGGAGCCATAAGACCTGAAGTTCTTTCAAACTTGGCAGGAAAAGCCAGATAAGGAGAATAAAATACTGGGACACCATGAAACCACAAAGTTGAATTCCATGTTCTTGCATAACCACTTTGAGTAATTCGCGCATCATCAGATGAGATCATCCAAGGGCATTCTTCTCCGAAGCACTCACAAGTAGAAAGATCAGAATCAATCAATCGGTAACGCGTTTCGCTAAGTTTAAAGATCTCTTTAGCCGAAATGTTATATCCACCTTCTTCGTATAAAAAAGATCCGTTAGTAAACTGTCCTGTTTCATCATCAAGGTTTACAGCGGCGCGCTCTGATTTAACTTTTGCGCTCATTCCTGTAAAAGTAACATCACCTTCTAAAATTGCATCTTTAGTTTCGGTATTAAATGTTCCCTTTTTACTTTCTGCTTGAATACCGTTTCCGGATAAAACTAATCCGCCATCAGCAACAACAGTTTTAGAATCTTTTTCAAAATTTAAAGATGGAGCTTTTATATCAACAACATCTGTACTAGCAGAATCTTTTTTAAGAACAGTTCTTTCTTGAATTTGTTTTGCCCGTTTTGTAGTTGAAACATCTTCTGCAAACTTGTAGCGACGCTGATTTGAATTAGAAGAGCCGTTACGTTGGGCAAAAGTATAATTAACAAAAATCAAACTTACGCAGCAAAGTAAGACAGCAACTTTCTTTAAATTATAACCCATCAGATATTTTCCCTTACTTGGGTGTATAGGAGCCCTATCCACCAAATCCAAAGTTCTTCAGAATGGTAGCAACCTCTTCCCTCATTAGGCTACGGGGAACTATTCGATCGATCATTCCGTGGTCTAGAAGGAACTCGGCCCGCTGGAACCCCTCGGGAAGCTTCTGGCGGATGGTCTGCTCGATTACCCTAGGGCCAGCAAAACCAATCAAAGCCTTAGGTTCTGCAATAATAACGTCTCCTTGCATAGCAAAAGACGCTGCTACACCGCCTGTCGTAGGGTCAGTTAGAATTGAAATATAAGGGATTCTAGCCTGGCTAAGGCGAGTTAAAGCAGCGCTTACTTTGGCCATCTGCATTAACGAAAATATCCCTTCTTGCATTCTAGCCCCCCCAGATGAGGAGATAATTAATACAGGCTTTTTCTCTGCCACGCCGATTTCTATCATGCGAGCTAGTTTTTCACCTACAACTGAGCCCATACTTCCACCAAGGAAGCTAAAATCGAAAACTCCTAACATTACCGGAACGTTTAGGACCCTGGCTCGCCCTGTCATTACGGCTTCGATTGACTCAGATTTTTTTTCGGCCTTCTTAAGGCGTTCCTTATATTTTTGAGTATCTTTAAACGCTAACGGGTCAGTCGACCGTAAATTAGCATCAATTTCCATAAAGGAATGTCTGTCGGCTAAAACTGGGATTCTTTGTTTGGCAGTAAGCCTAAAA
>JBILET010000064.1:0-7218 GCA_044351935.1 Bdellovibrionota bacterium | reverse complement strand
GCCCCATCTGATGCTAAGAGCATGTTACATCTTGAAAAAGTAAGTGACGTACTAACTCAATTGTTATCTGTGCGTAATTCTATTAATTATGCGAATTGATCGTAAAGCTAGTCGATATATTGCATTTGGCGTAGTAGGCGCAGTTATTTTGCTAGCTATTCTTTTAGGATCTAGTAAAAACAAGCAATCATCGCTTCCGTCTATTGAGCTACTTAAGAATGCAGATGGAACATTTGATGCCTCGGTTGTTTTTGGTGAATTTAGAAAAAGTGAAGTTAAAGATGGTAAAAAACAGTGGGAAGTATACGCAAAAGTAGGGCGTTATAGACCTAAGGATGGTAAAGCAGAGCTAGAAAATCCAATCGTTTGGCTTTATCGCGAAGATGATGTTATTGAGCTTACAGCACAAAAAGGTTTGGTAACATTAGAAGGTACTGGGTTAAAAAATGTAGAAACTACTGGCAACGTAGTAATTGTTTCTAAAAATCGCCAAACAACCGTTAAGTCGGAAAAAATGTTTTACGATCAAACTACTGAACAGATTACCGCTCCAGGATTAGTTAACATCGAATCACCACGTATTATTACTTCTGGATTCAATTTAAAAGGGAATACTCGATTAAGTCGATTTACACTTGAGGATCAAGTTCAAACTACGATACAACCACAAGAGAACAAGAAACCATGAAACTAAAATTTTCTAAATTAGCGTTAAGTTTAGTAACGATTGTTTTTGTTGCAAATGTAACATGCTCATTTGCCAAGCCAGCCGCCAAGAATACTCCTAAAGCTGCTGAAACAAAAAAAGTTACACAAGGTTTGGGTGGGATCGCAAATGATGATGCTCTAAAAAAAGCCCCGACTATTATAAATTCTAAATCTCTCGAAGTGGATTCGAATAATCGAATTTTTTATTACAAGCAGGCTGTCGTTGTTAAGCAGGCAGATTTGACTCTACTTTGTGATGAACTTGAAGGCCACTACGATCAAAATAATCAAATTGAAAAATTAATAGCTAAGAAGAATGTTCTAATTACCAAGGGAGCTACAATAAAGGCATCCTCGCAGCGGGCTGTATATGAAGCAAAATCTCAAATAATAACTCTTACTCAAAATCCACAATTAGAACAAAACGGAAGTCTACTATCCGCGGATGTGGTCAAAGTTTTTGTGGCGGAAGACCGAAGTGTTGCAGAAGGTGATGTGCAAGTAACTCTTATTAACAGCCCAGCTCCTGCTCAAACTACGCCGTCTGTAATCTCTACTCCTGCTTCAAGCGAATCTCAGCAAATTCCTGGTGTTTCTATTTTGGGCGGGCCCAATTAAGATTAAGTCTATGTCCGGTCATATACTTGAGAGTGTTAATGTCAAAAAGATCTATGGTGATCGAACTGTGGTTCGTGGAGTTTCGGTATCCGTTAAAACTGGCGAAGTAGTTGGACTACTTGGTCCTAATGGAGCTGGGAAGACAACAACATTTTATATGTTTGTTGGATTAGTTGCACCGGAAGAGGGCGCGATACTATTTGATGGGTTCGATATAACTGATGAACCTATGTATCAAAGATCACGAAACGGAATTGCTTATTTGCCACAAGAGCCATCCGTTTTTCGAAAGCTTACTGTTCGAGACAATATTGATGCCATACTCGAGACAATGTCTTTTAATTCAAAAGCTGAGAGGAACTTACGTTTAGATGAGCTAATTGAAGGTCTTGGTCTGACAGGAGTTGCAAATTCAATGGCAAGTGCCCTTTCAGGTGGGGAAAGGCGTCGCGTCGAAATTGCCCGAGCCCTAGCTAGAAACCCTAGATTTATTCTTCTTGATGAACCTTTTGCTGGAATTGACCCCATAGCGGTAAACGATATCCAAGGCCTTATCGGGGCGCTTAGGGCTCATGGGATCGGCATCTTAATAACAGACCATAACGTTCGCGAAACATTACAAATATGCGATCGAGCCTACATTCTTGTAGATGGACAAGTCCTTGAAGCCGGTGACCCAAATTCTATTGCCAATAGTGAGAAAGCTAAGCGATATTACTTAGGAGACAATTTCTCTTTTTAGTTATATCTAATGAAAATTATTATAGTCGATGACGATCGCGCTACTCTTAAGTTATTAGAACGAGCAATTCAAAGTTGGGGATACCCAGTAGTTACAGCATCAAATGGACAAAGTTCTCTGGACTTAATAGACACAGATTCTGATATTAACATCATGTTGCTTGATTGGATGATGCCCGGTGGTTTAAGTGGCATGGATGTTTTGCAACAATTGCAAACTAAAACAAAACTTCAACCATTGTATGTTGTGCTTGTTACAAGCAATTCTGAAAAAGCAGCAATTGTTGAAGGGCTGGATTCGGGTGCTGACGATTTAATTTCGAAACCTGTGGATCTTGAAGTTCTAAAATCAAGAGTGGAAGTTGCTAAGCGAAGTGTTACCTTACAACTAGACTTAAGACTCAGAAATGAAAAACTAGATGAAGAAGTTAAGGCTAGGACTGCGCAACTACAAGATGCATTAGAAATGGCCGAGAAAGCTTCAACTATGAAGTCACATTTTCTAGCCAATATGAGTCATGAAATTAGAACTCCATTAAATGGAATTGTAAGCTATGTAGAATTGCTGCTGGGCTCTGATTTAACCGAAGAACAAAGAGATGACTTATTAACTATTCGTTCTTCAACGCACTCACTTAGGACTATTATTAATGATGTTCTAGACTTCTCTAAGATTGAAGCCGGTAAAATGTTAGTTGAGCAAATACCATTTGATTTTCGCCAGGCTAGTCAAGAAGTTTTCGATATTTTGCTACGCGACGCACAAGAGCGTGAGGTGCAAGTTATAATCGATGTAGATCCGAACATTCCAAATACGATAGTTGGCGATCGAGTTAGATGGCAGCAGATATTATCTAACCTTGTATCAAATGCATTGAAATTTTCACCACGAGGGCGTGATGTTGTTGTTCAAGCATCAGTGGTTATTGATTCCGATACAAGTGAAAAGAAATTGCATGTCACGGTAACAGATACAGGTATTGGAATACCTGCGGATAAGATTGATAGGGTATTCGATAGTTTTGTTCAGGTAGACTCATCAACCACCAGGAAATATGGGGGCACTGGTTTGGGGCTATCTATCGTTAAAAAACTGACCGAATTGCTTATGGGTAAGATTTGGGTAGATAGCAAGGAAAATCTTGGTACAACTTTTCACGTGATGCTACCGCTTATTCCAGATTTATCTGAAGACAAGAAGAAAACCGTTGTTACTGGTGAATTAGAATTAAAATTATTGGGGGCAAAAGTACTTATTGCTGAAGATAATGAAGTTAATCAGAAGTCATTAATTCGTATCCTTGAAAAAGTTGGATGTATTGTTCGAGCATGTAGTGATGGCAATGAACTCGTTCAAATTGCCAACCAAGACGAGCTGTTTGATATCATGTTAGTCGATATACAAATGCCAAATCTTGGCGGTGAAGAGGCTTGTCGTATAATTCGAACAGGAAATAGCATTAATAAATCAGTGCCTATTGTCGGGCTCACAGCAAATATTGTTTTACATGAAAAAGATCGATACCTTAGCGCCGGGATCCAAGAGATTCTTAATAAGCCCCTGGATTTCGATCAACTATTTTTAACGATGACTCAGTATATTAAGGGTGGACGTATTAAAAATTAAAGCCAATAATGGTTTTGAGTATGAATGCTACTTTAAATATTCCTATTAAGGCCTTGGTCGTTGATGATGTGCCATCTGCTCGTAAGATTACCGTCAGATTCTTAAGTAAAGTCGGTGTAACCGATATTACCGAAGCCGAGGGTGTTGCTGACGCGTTGCAAAAAATACAAGACAATGATTTTAATCTTTTAATCTGTGATGTGCACTTAAAAGATGGAAAAGGTCCAGAGGTGTTACAGAAGCTTTCGGACAGCCCCAAACGTAGCCAGTTGAAAAGTATCTTTATTACCTCAGATATGGATAAGTCTACTTTTCTGGAGGCAATAGAGCAGGGAGTTACTACTTACTTGTTAAAACCTTTTTCTCCGGACAGTTTGTTAAGTACAATTAATCAACTATTTAAATAGATGATTTAATTTTATTCAGAGTATCCTCAACAAGAGTCTGATACTTCTTTAATTCCGCTTCTGATTGGGCTTCGAAACGCATTACTAGAACAGGTTGTGTATTGGAAGCTCGCACTAGTCCCCATCCTTTTTCGAATCTTATTCTTGCGCCGTCTGTTGTATCAACTTCGTATGCTTTAAAGGCTTCTTTAACAAGTTCAGGAATTTTAAATTTAACTTCTTCAGGGCAATCAACTCTTATCTCTGGAGTAGACACAGTCTTAGGTAGATCTGCAAGTAACTCTGAAGTTTTTTTGTCAGTTTTACTAAGTATCTCAATCAGTCTGGCAGAAGCATAGACAGCATCATCAAATCCAAAAAATCTGTTGTTGAAGAAGATGTGACCACTCATTTCTCCGGCAAGGGCACCATTAGTTTCCTTTAGTTTTGCTTTTATTAGTGAGTGGCCAGTTTTCCACATTATTGGATTGCCGCCTTTTTGTTTAATATCATCAAAGAGCAAGTTTGAGCACTTTACATCACCTATAATAGTAGCTCCTGGATTCTCATTTAGGATTGCTCGGCCGAAAATCAGAACAAGCATATCTCCAAAAATGACACCGCCTTTTTCATCAACTGCACCGATACGATCAGCGTCACCATCCCACCCGATACCAAGATCAGCACCAGTTTCTTTTACTTTTTCAATTAATGTTTCGATATTATGTAGTTCTGTTGGGTCAGGATGGTGATTAGGGAAGTTACCATCTGGCTCGCAAAAAAGTTCAATCACTTCACACCCAAGAGCTCTTAGAACTTGAGGACCAGTCATTCCCCCAACGCCATTTCCAGCATCGCATACAACTTTAATTTTGCGAGACCCCATGTGAGGCTTAACTCTATTTATTAGTTCTTGAGTGTATTCAGGAAGAATATTTTGTCTGGTAATTTTACCGGCCCCTTTGTTTCGAGGTGGAATATCGGCAAGCTCTTCGCACCTACGTCGAAGTCCTTGTATGTCGGATCCAGAAAGAGTTGTGGTTCCAAGACAAATTTTAAATCCATTCATGTCCGGTGGATTGTGGCTTCCTGTAACTTGGATAGCGCCACCAAATCCGTGGGCAAAAGTAGCGTAGTATGCCTGAGGCGTGGGGCCCATTCCAATATTAGTTGCATCAATACCTTCGTCGGAAATACCACGACAAAGAGCGTCTGCATAAGCAGGAGAGCTTAGTCTGCAATCATGGCCAACAGCAATTCCATTTTTCTTAGATTCTCTAGCTAGGGTTGCGTAAGCGCGACCAAGTAAATATGCAAACTCAACGGAAAGATCGACATCTACTGTTCCTCTGATATCGTATTCTCTAAATATTCTTGGATTGATCTTCATATACTACATTCCTTTGCTAAAACTTATACTCTTTTATCTACTGTGTGCAATTTAGGCAATTCCTGATCCAAGAATTGCTCCATTTTTTTCTGTAACTTATCTTGTTCAAGTTTTTGTTTGATTTGAGCACGAACAGAATCATCAACTTCTGGAAGTGATTCATTATCAGAAGCTGTTTCTTCCTGTCTTTCAACTACTTGGAAAAAATCCCAGTATCCTTGGTTTTCTATGGGTTCAGAGAGAACTTCGTCCTCAAGAGACCTTATGACTGATTTGATTTGCTCTCCTAATTCATTTTCTACCACTAGCCCTAAATCTGTAACGAAGTTAGATGGCTCGTCGTTTGATAGTAATTCGTAGGCTAGTTTAGCGGCATCTTCTTTGGTGTAGTCGGCTTTCAGGAGCGAAACTTTCTTTAAATGAACTTTTCTAGAATTAGATTTATTGCCAATTCTACTTTTAATAAAGTCATTTACATCATCATCTGTGACAGCTGTAGTGCTCTTAATAGAAGCTGAAGCCACTCTACTTTTAAGAATTTCTGTTCGTATCCTATCCTTATATTCAGATAAAGTTTGACCTTCATCCTGTAGAGCCTTTTTAAATTGATCATCATCAAGATTGTTTTTCTTTTTTACTTCATCGATGTATTTATTAAGGTCATCATCTAAGACTTTTATATTTTTCCGCTCGGCTTCGGCGACCAATAATTTTTCTAAGATAAGGGCATCTAACGCTTTAACGAGTGATTGATCGGTTTTGAGTTCGTCTACTGAGAATGTGCGTTTGGGAGTTACTCTTGATTTTAATTCAGATAAAGTTATTGGGATATCATCTACAGTTGCAATAATTGTATCTAGAAGTCTTTCTGAAGCAAAAGATATGTTGCCGAATAAAACACAACAACAAATTGTAATTGCTTTTGTGAAATTTAGGGAAAGTTTATTAGAAATATTTATCATCGGGTATATCTTCGTACAATTTTCTGTTGATAGCCAGAATCAGCTATATAAATAAATCCCTTAAAGCTGCCAATTATTAGGAATTTTGACCCATTTTCTTGAATATTGGAATAAGGCTACTGGCAAGATCTTCAACTTTAAATGGCTTTTCAAGGCAGCTAGAAATACCGTGTGAAAATAGATTTTTTGGTTTTACATTTCCAGTCATTAAGATTACAGGAGTTGAAAGGGAAATTCTTTTAATAGATTCTGCAAACGTAAAACCGGTCATTATTGGCATGGTAAAATCAGTAATTACAAGAGAATATTCTTGGTAGTTTTGCCTGAATTCTTCAAGTGCAAAATCTGGCCGCAGGAATGTTACAGATTTAAAATTTAGAACAGTTAAAAAACCTGAAAGTAGGTTAAGCATAGATTGCTCGTCGTCAACTACTAATACTTTCGCACCATGGCCATCTATTTGATGGATTGAAGCGGTAGTTGGTTTTATGTCGTCCTGTTGAGTCGGAGCGGATCCTAGTGGAATATAAAATTTAAAGGTTGTTCCAATTTTAGCAGAGCTTTCAACCAGGATTGCACCGTTCATTGATTTCACTATTGAATGAACGATAGATAACCCTAAGCCAGTTCCTTTTCCAAGTTCTTTGGTGGTAAAAAACGGATCGAAAATATTTGGAATTAACTCGCTAGGTATGCCGGGCCCATTATCGGAAATTGATATTTCAATATAATTACCTTTATCAAGTTGTACGTGCGGAGGAGGGGATTCTCCTTCAAGGTCAGTAA
>JBILET010000063.1:0-7257 GCA_044351935.1 Bdellovibrionota bacterium | reverse complement strand
ATAGGCCATTACTGTACCTATCGCAGCAAACGGCAAACTAAATAAAGTTAAAAATGCTGAACCCAGAAATGTTTTCATTTTCTATTCCTCTATTTGGTTTCCTTCATCATCAATTTGCGGAGCTTTGTCTTTTACAGGTTCAATTCCTTGTTTATCCAAATCTTTTAAATGAGGAAGCTTTATTCCAATTCTTTCGGAATAACCATATTTAGGAAGATATGACTTAGGTGGTAAGTTAGTTTGATCAATCCAGCGCATAATTGATTCTGTAGCCATTCGATGACAAATTTCGTTGGGGTGAAAATCTTGGCCAACGATTACTTGCATTCTATCCAATGGAATTCCTTCAAAGTCTTTATATAAATCAAGTGATGGAATCTGGAGCTCATCAAGTAGGTTTTTAACTTTTAGATGTATAGGGTGAAATGGATACTCCGCATTAAGAGGTATGCCAAATAGCGGAAACACAACTGCTGCTACTGGGGTGTTATTTTGTTTAGTAATGTTACCAATTTTTTGCCAGCTGGTTTTAAAATTGGACCATGTATTGGGCTTTTCGAATAAATCAAAAAACTTCTGAACGTAATTGTTGTATGTTTTAGTGTTATGGATTCGTTTTAAGACAAAAGCCAACGACTTCCAATAAGTAAAAATAGGATGAGTAAGGACCAGATCGCCAAATTTATTTTTTTCTCTATAAAGTTGTGTCGGGGTATATGGCTTTATTTCTGGATCATTAAATGTAATTTGCATTAAAATAAAATCAGCACCTTCCTTTATTGCTCTTTCGACAATTGGGACTTCGTGACTTGTAGAGTATGCAGGTACACCATAATTTATTACTTCTACTTTTTTTTGATTTTGATTTAAGTTTAAGTATCTTTCTAATCGCTTGGGAAAAGCATCATCAAACTGCATATAAGGAGCAAATGTAAAGGAGTCCCCTATTACGGCAATTCTGTATACGTTGGCAGGTTTTGTTTCTGTGTACGGAAGGTCTCGGAAATCTTTAGAAGCTTCGTGGATATAGTAGCTTTTAGGTCTATCATTCCAAGATGCAGATTGTTTACCGGAACCTGCAAAAAGCCTATAGCCAACTTCAAAAATTGCAAGAGCAATAACGATACTTAGAATACTAACAAATAATCCAGTAAGAAAATTTTTCATACGTAATTTAAAAACCTTATTTTTTATTTTTCTCGATGTTTAATTCAGCAATTAACCTCATGCCAATTAAAGTTAAGTTAGGATTATAAGAGGCTATTCTTTTTGAATGATCTGTAATAACTCTACCTAAACCACCAGTTGCAACGATGTGATCAAGTTGTCCTACTTCTTCTTGAATATAATCAATGATTCCATCTACTAAACATACATAACCCACCAATGCACCTGACTGCATTGCATGAACTGTATTTTTACCAATAATTTTCTGCGGCCATACAAGATCAATTCGCGGAAGTTTTGCGGTATTTCGAACTAATGACTCAAGAGAAGTATGTAATCCAGGAGCAATAACTCCGCCTTCGTAGGCGCCTTGTTTATTTATATAATCAAAAGTTGTTGCCGTTCCAAAATCTACAACTAACGAGTGATTACCATATACTTCGCGAGCCGCTAAACCGTTAACAATTCTGTCGGCCCCTACTTGAGTAGGATCTGACATTTTTATAGCAATCCCGGTTTTTATTCCCGCACCAACTTCAAGTGGGGGCACATTAAAGGAACTCTGTATAACTTCGGTAATCGTCGGAGTAAGTGGCGGAACGACACTACAAATTATTGCAGCATTAACAGGAACTTTTGTTTTGTTTGATGCTGTCATCAAAGAAAGCAACTGAGCTCGATACTCATCAACTGTCCTCTTAAGATCAGATTGAAGTCGATACTCAAATAGCAATTGCTCCCCTAAGAATCCGCCGACTACTATATTAGTGTTGCCTATATCTATTGCCAAAAGCATGGGGGCTATTATGCCAGGAATCTACCAAGATTCCACATGCCCAGTATTGATGGATTTTAGGCCGGAATCTGTTCGCAAAAGCAACATGCCGTTTTCGGTAAGTCCACAGTATGTCCCAATTATACTACTGTCAGGGTCCAAAATTACCTTTAAAACCGATTTATCTTGAATATGCACGCTATGCTGCTGCCACGAAGTTCTAAATTTCTCAAAACCTTGATTTGCAAGCGTAATAAATGCTTCACGTAGATGATTTGCTAAATTTTGGGCTATCTGTTGATTGGAAGCATCTACAAATCCAATATCATAAAGTCCAATTGCATGTTTAGGCTTATCATCGATTTGGGAGTAGTAATTAATACCTATGCCAATAATTATTGATGTTCTATCAGTATGAGAACTACCACCTATTGATTCGATTAAGATTCCACCAAGCTTTCTTTTTGATTCGAGGTGAACTAAATCATTTGGCCATTTTAAGCCAATTCCAAACGCTGACAGATTTAGGCGCTCTAAAATCGAAACTCCAGCAACCAAAGATGCCGATATTAATTTATCTATGGAACATGATAAATTAAAACCAACTGAACATATAAAATCTTTTTCGCTAGACTCCCATTTATTTCCAGAACGACCTCGACCTGAAATCTGTTGATCAGCTAACACACAAACAAAATCATTTTTTTGAAGATTTTGTTTTGCTATATCTTGCGTAGATTCTACTTTGCTTAAGTGTATAAAACTTAACTGTGCCATTTTATTTTGTAGGTTCGATTCTCATCGAGATATCAATATTTTGAACTTTTGTGAATAATCCACCGACGGATATTGATACACCTTGAACAATATTAGCTAATTTTGCCACTCTATCTAAATTCATCGAGCCACTTAACTCGATTTGTATATTTGGATTAACTGCTCGGATTTGGCTTACAGCATTAGGGATCTGATCATCTGAGTAGTTATCTAACATTATTGTATTGGGGGATAAAAATTTAAGGACATTTTCAAGTTCTTTTTGATTTCTAACCTCAACTTCTACTGGGATTGTACTGTTAGCTTTAAGAAGAGAAGATAATTTTTGAAAATCAGAATTTATTCCATCTATATGATTATTTTTAATTAAAATCATATCAGATAAATTCATGCGGTGATTTTTGCCTTGTCCAGCTGTGACTGCATATTTATCTAACGCTCGGTGCCCTGGAATAGATTTTCGAGTATCTAAGATAGTATTGCTGTTAGCAGCATCGACATATTTTTTTGTAAGAGTAGCGATTCCACATAGTCTTTGAATAAAGTTAAGAATTGTACGCTCCAAAGACAAAAGCGATAAATTTGAAGAAGAAAACAGTGCTAACTTTTGATTTGGTTTAAAAGCTTGTCCATCTTCGATTATTTTTTCGAATTCAACTAACGAAGATCCAGACATAGCTTTATATTCGTCAACAATTATTGGGATTAGTAAATTGCCACAAAAAATCCCTTCTTCTTTGGACAATAAATAACCAGTGGCTTTTTGTTTAGGATCTATACAAAGTTTACTAGTGACATCGTTAGTTACAAAGTCTTCTTCAAGTGCAAGCCGCACAAGCTTTTTTACGTTAGAATCCATAGATCAATTTGCGTTAATCGTCCCCACTACGTTTGATTATAGCGCGATGTGCATACCCACCAGCAACACTTAGTGTTGCCGCAACAGGAACAGCAAGAAATATCCCTAATAACCCAAAAAGTTTTCCACCGATTAATATGGCAAGAATAACTATTAAAGGCGAAAGCCCAACTTTTTCGCCCACAACTTTTGGGGTAATAACCATCCCTTCAAGAGCCTGAACTACAGTAAAAACAATAGCTGTCTTTATTAACATCCAAAGTGGCGCATCAGACGTTAAAGAAAAAACGATCCCCAATACCGCCCCAGAGATCGACCCAAGATAAGGGACTATATTACCAAGCCCTGCTACTGCTCCCATTAAAAACCACTGGCTATGTCCAGCGATTGCAAAACCTATTGCATATAAAACAGCTAAGATTACACAAACTGTAGATTGCCCGACTACAAATGCTCGTAGTAATACGTCGATTTCTTTAACCATATTACCAAAAGTCTTCTTTGATGACTTGGGAACTAAATTAAAAAACCATTTATGAAATCGATCTAAATCAATGGATAGATAAAATACAATTAACGGCAACAGTAAAAGGTTAATAATGGTAAGACCAATTGAGTATCCTTCTAGAAGAAAAGTCCCAATGGCTGACGCAATTCTTTTAAGAGTTTGAGAATCAATCAACTGAAAATAAGCAATAAATTGCTCGCGAGAAAAGGAAACATGTTTATCTTGAGGTAAATATTTATTAACCCATGCAATAAAACTTTCTGCTCTGTTAGCAATGGTGTCTCCGATACCGGTTGCATTACTTAATGTGTTTTGAATCTCGCTAAGTAATGGCGGCACTGCGAATGCAAAAAATAATCCCGCCAGTAGCGATAGGATTCCAACAACTATAAAAAACCCAATTTGTCGGCTGATTTTTTTGCGCTCAAGCCAATCTAGCATCGGATCTAGCACATATGCGATTGAGTAACCAATAACTAAAAGAACAACTATTTCTTTTAATTCAGAAACAATCCACAAAAACGAAACTAAAAGAGTAACAGTTATTATCCATAACGGAGGAAGGAAGGATTCTTTATTATTTTTTGGAGCCATTTGTTTTACGTTACATAAAAGAAAGTACAGGTCGACCAAATATCTGTTCAACAGCCTCGCACAAATGTTCTGATGGCTCAACACAAACCGGAGCCTCTTTGGCATCTTTTAATATTATATCGATTTTAGAGTCAGCAGTTTCGTAGATAACTTTTACCGGACATCTTCCCCTGTGTTTTGTTAAGATACTCATTAATGTCTGAGCTTTACCCTGGAAATTATCATTTTCCCCAAGAGCCATAACACCCTGAGTTGCAGTGCGGTCTCGGATCGTAATTAAACTTTCCATTTTATCTACGATTAGAACAGCTTTTTCTTCTGTTATCTCGGTTTTACCAGTGACCAATACTGGGTCATCTGCACTTATCAAAGTCTGTATTTGACGGTACACATCTGGCCAAACCAAAGCCTCCATCGTGCCCAGCCAATCTTCGAAAGTAAAAGATGCGTATCTGTCACCTTTTTTAGTGTTTTTTAGTTTTAGCGCAGTTACTACGCCTCCCATCCTTACAGAAGGCTTGCTTCCTGCTGCTTTTACTTCTGCAGTTGTTGATGCACCAAATTTTTTAAGCTCAGCACGGAACTTTTCTAATGGATGTCCAGAGATATAAAACCCAAGCGCTTCTCGTTCAAAACTAAGCTTTTGGTTAATAGGCCATTCTTGTTTTGTTCTGTTCCATCTAGGTTTACTAACAGCCAACTCTTCGTCACCAAATAAACTTAATTGCGAACTGTTTCTGTCTTTATTCTTACCTTGCGCCCATCTAAATAATTCATCCAGAGCTTCAAACATGTCACGGCGAGTCTCGTTGAAAGAATCAAATGCACCACATTTTACAAATCCTTCAACTACTCTTCTGTTAACAGCTGAAAGATCTACTCGCTCCATAAAGTTTTCGATACTAGTGAACGGGCCGTTTTTCTCGCGCTCGTTAATAATGGACTCAACTGCTTTTTCGCCAACTCCCTTTACAGCCTCTAATCCGTAACGAATTTTATTTTCGTTAACACTAAATCCTGCTGCTCCTAAATTTACATTAGGGGGAAGAACTTCAATTTTAGCTTTTCGACATTCATTTAAGTTTTTTAATGTCTTATCACTATCGTCCATTTCATGGTTCATTAACGCTGCCATGAATTCACATTGATAGTGAGTTTTTAAATACGCAGTCTGGAACGAAATCATCGCGTACGCAGCAGAGTGGCTTCGGTTGAATCCATATCTGGCGAAAGTTTCCATCTGATCAAAAATTTCGCTAGCAAGCTTTTGAGGAATTTTTTGCTGCTCAGTCCCCTGCATAAAACGCTGGCGCTGTTTTGCCATTTCTTCAGGGTTTTTCTTACCCATTGCTTTACGCAAAATGTCTGCTTCTGCTAACGAGTAACCAGCCAAAACTCTTGCAAGTTGCATGATCTGTTCTTGGTACAGAATTATTCCGTAAGTATCAGCAAGAGATTCCTGCATTAATGGATGCAAGTAATTTACAGGCTCACGTCCATGTTTACGTTCAATATAGTGATCAACCATCCCCGCATCCAGAGGACCAGGACGATAAAGAGCTAATATCGCAACTAGATCATTAAACACGCTGGGCTTTAGCCTAACTGTCATTTCGGTGATTCCACCGGATTCTAATTGGAATACTCCTGTTGTGTTACCTGCGCATAAAGTTGCGTACGTTTTGGGATCATCAAGTGGAAGTTCGTTTACATCAATTTTAATTCCTCTTGATTGCTCAATAAGATCACAAGCAGTCTTAATAACTGTTAATGTTTTTAAGCCAAGGAAGTCGAATTTTACTAATCCAACTTTTTCTACATAACTCATAGAATATTGAGTTACGTCTTTTCCGTCTTTATCGACCATCATCGGCAAAAGATCGATTAGTGGCCTATCGCCAATTACAACTCCGGCTGCATGAGTTGATGCATGTCGAGTTAATCCTTCAAGCTTCATTGCAAGCGAAATTAACTCTTTGCCTTCGTTATCTGCGTATTCCTTAAGCCTAGGCTCCATCTTTAAGGCTTCAGCCAATGGATAGTCAAACCCTTGACGAGGAGCAGGCACTAACTGGGCTACTCTATCTGTTTCGGCATAAGGGATACCTAAGACTCTTCCAACATCTTTAATGGCGGCTTTTGCTTTTAAAGTTCCAAAAGTAGCAATTTGTGCAACGTGATCTTTTCCGTATTTATTTACAACATATTCAATTACTTTATCAC
Source organism: Bdellovibrionota bacterium (assembly GCA_044351935.1). Classification (GTDB taxonomy): domain Bacteria; phylum Bdellovibrionota_C; class UBA2361; order UBA2361; family JBIKWN01; genus JBIKWN01. The sequence continues at coordinate 354 of JBILET010000063.1, read as the reverse complement.
GCCCGTTAATACAAAAATCCACGTCTATATCAGGAAGAGAAACACGATCTGGGTTTAAAAATCTTTCGAATAGTAGTTGATTCTTTATTGGATCAAGTTCGGTAATTCTTAGTGCGTACGCTACCAAAGATCCAGCACACGATCCTCGCCCTGGTCCTACAGGTATGTTGTTTTCTTTTGCGTAAACAATAAAATCAGAAACTACAAGGAAATATCCGGCAAATCCCATTTTCCCGATTAAAGTTATCTCGAATTCTAATCTTTCGTAGTAATCTTTTTTAAAGTTAGCAGATGCTTTATCCCCAAGACCTGCATAAGATTTTTCTATCTGAGGAAATCTTTTTTCAAGTCCTT
>JBILET010000002.1:0-21975 GCA_044351935.1 Bdellovibrionota bacterium | reverse complement strand
GAATATATAATTAGGTAGAGCCTATTTACTTTTCTTAATTGATGAAAGACGCGTTTGGGCAGCAGGTAAGATCGAAGTTTCCGCCATCATTTGAGCCATATTATGCATGGCTAACTGATAGTCTTGACCGAGCGTGCTGTAAAAAGATGCTTTGGCAAGACGCAACATTTCAGGATTTCCTTGAGTAATCTTAGAAATAAATTGTTCTGTCGCTTTGGCAATATTTGATGTTTCAACTACTCTATTAATTATACCCAACTGGTGTGCTTTTGAAGCCGAAATTTTTTCTCCGGTGAATAACATTTCCATTGCAAGTCGAGGGGCACAATGCTGTAAGAGCGCAACCATCGGAGTAAAGCAGAACCATCCTTTGGCGCCTCCAGGTGTTTGAAAATATGCATCTTCGGATGCAACAACAAAATCACACGTTAGCGCAAGCATACACCCGGCTCCAATTGCTCCTCCCTGTACCCTTGCAATTATCGGAACTGGACATTCCCGTAGCGCTATCATCAAGTTTGTAGATTTTGCAAATAATGCTCTTGAGCTATCAAGACTGATATTAATTAAATCATCGGCATTATGCCCAGAACAAAAAATGGGACCTAATGAGCTTATAACAACGCATCTTGCATTATCGGGTAGAGAAGATAATGCGCACTGAAGATTATCTATAATAATATTTGACAGTGAGTTTCTAGTTGCGTCGTCTGCTAGCTCAATATGGTATGTTCCATCAACAAAACTTGTATTAATTAGTCTAGGTGTCAAATCTTTGGGCGGTTCTGGTCGCTGATCTGGTGTTGTTTTATTAGAAAAAGTCATGATGCATTGTACTATGATGGCAGCAATAGTAAAAACAAAAGAATAAGACAATTTTTAAAGTGTTTATAGGTTATAACTACAGAATTAAACTCAAGATTTTAATATAGCTACATGCTAAAATGGAAATTCATTTGAATTACATCTTGCGGATATAATAAATACTTCATGGATTTAAGTCATATATTCACATGGATCTTGCTTGGTATAGTTTCGTTTTTTGCCAGTTTTGTAGGCACTCTATCAGGTGGTGCAGCCGTATTAATTATTCCTGCGTTGGTTTTTGTAGGCTTGCCAATACATGTCGCGATAGGTACTTCTAGAATTGGAGCCATTGGCATGATGTTAACCGGTGGATATCAATTTCATCGCAATGGTAAATTAATATACAATCGAGCATTTTTAATCAGCTTACTAGCCGCAGTTGGAGCAATAATTGGTGCCATAATACTTCCTAAAGTATCAGATAATAATCTTTCGAAAATACTCGGCATTGTTGTGTTACTGATTGGCATATCTGCTATTGCTCAACGAACAAGTACTAATAATAAATTATCACATAAAATTAGTTCCTATCGGTCGGTGATAGGTGCAATTTTATTTTTCTTTGTTGGGTTTTGGGGCGGCTTTATAGGCGCTGGTTACGCCATAATTGCTCAATTTATTTTAATAAAAGTTTACGGTTGTACCTACTTAGAGTCAGCCGGAATATCAAAAGTACTTGGTCTTGGTATCTCTATTTGTGCTGCAATCACATATATCTTGCAAAAATTAGTGAATTGGGAATATGGAATTTTTATTGCGATTTGCATGGCATTTGGTTCTTACTACGGCGCACACTATGGTATCCAAAAAGGTGAAGCCTGGACTCAAAAAATATTTATTTTTGGAACGATCTTATTTGGACTAATTCTTCTGCTAGAGTGAATACCATAGAGCTACTAACTAATTGAATACGGACAACCCTCAATCACCATAAATCATAGTTGTTTCAGGTGGTTACGTAAATTCTTGTAACTGCAAAAAACAAATCTGAATTCACATCCGAATTAAATTCTGAGTTTATGGCAAGAAATAATTGTTTCCAATGTATGTCACTTTACGTGTCATGCAGACTAACCATCATAATGAATTCGCAGAGGATAAGCCAATTACCGCTGAAGCCTTAGTTTCTGTTTCACAAAGTGTGATAACGGATAGAACTATTTTTACCGGAGGTCACTTTGTCTTAGAGGCAGGAGAACCAACCCTGCTAAATGAAGGCACTTTGCTATCATTTGAAGCGGCCGTAAGAAGTTTTGCAATATTAAAGACAAAATATAAAGAATTGGGATTTGGGATTCTTATTAATGATATAGGCGCTATTTGTACTACCACCTGCACAATTAATAATCATGGCTTTGATAGGGATTGCTTTGCGATCCCTTTTTTTTATAAGCAAATCTTAGAAAAGTATAAAGTTACAGTGAGTGAGTTGATCATATTCTGGGAGAAGAAGATGCGAAATAGGAGTCAAAAAGAGTTGATGAGACGAGTGGGTAAGGATCCGAATATCGAAATTCAAGATGGACAAACTTGGCTTACGAAAATTAACAAGGAAAAAATTTTGCTTTCAAGAAAATCAGTTCATTGTCCATATGGAACACCTGCATGTCCACTCATAATGGCAGGTTATGTGATGGAGCAATCACGAAAAAATTTTTACCAAAGTATAAACTATTACTATGTTGATACAGATAATTTTGAAAACATCCCTAATCATTTCATGATTGAAAAAGGTAGCGAGGTGGGAGGGTATTTTTTAAGTCAGAATCATAATGAAAGCAAGTTTAAGTCTTTGAATATTTATTTTACACGAACACAAATTTTTACAAATTTCTAAGGATTATTATCATGATTTATCTAGACAATAACGCCACTACTAAAATCTCACCAGAAGTTATAGATGCTATAATTGGGCAATTTGAACACTACGGTAATCCTTCCTCTTTGCATTCGGTAGGCGAAATTGCACATAAGCAAATAATGCAGGCAAGAGCGGTTATCGCTATGAAGCTAGGTTGTTTGCATGAAGAGATAATCTTTACATCTTCTGGATCTGAATCGAATAACATGGCCATCCAAGGGTATGTATCCGCTAACAAACACAAAGGCAATCATATTATAACATCTAGCATTGAGCATCCATCTGTAACATCGGCTATGAAACAACTTGAAAAAGATGGATATAATGTGACCTATCTCAATCCAGATTCTCAGGGATTTATAGATCCAGAATTGCTTGCAAGATCTATTACACCGCAAACAATATTAGTTTCAATAATTCACGCAAACAATGAAATAGGCACTATTCAGGACATCGAGAAACTAGGATTAGTTTGTAGTAAGCATAATATTGCATTTCATATTGACGCAGTTCAGAGTTTTTTAAAAATATCAATTCCTTTGAGTAATGTATCAATGATGTCATGTAGTGGACATAAAATACATGCTCCTAAGGGTATTGGATTTTTGTACAAGAAAAAATCCGTGCAAATCGATCCATTAATACACGGTGGTGGGCAAGAATTTAAATTGAGAGCTGGAACAGAAAACTCACCGTATATTGTTGGCTTAGCTAGAGCAATTGAGTTATTCGACTCCCGAGAAATTGAACATATTAAATACCTGCAATCATATTTAATATTCTTACTACGTCAGTTACCGAATATACGTCTCAACGGACCTGAGGATCTAGCCAGAAGAATCCCCAATAACGTGAATTTTTCGGCTAGGCATTTTGAAGGTGAAAAATTATTAATAGAACTTAATCGTCGTGGCATTTGTGTTTCAACTGGCTCAGCATGCTCATCAAAATCAACTAAAATATCTCCAGTGCTGAAAGCGATTAAATGCCCAACTGATTATATCCACGGTAATCTCAGAATTAGCTTGTCAAAATATAATACGAAAGAGGAAATCGATTACTTTATAGTTGCTCTTTCGGATATTTTGACAGCCGATACAAATCCTTCGTTAAGAATGCGCGAAATCAACCGTGTAGCCGCTGTATGAGTGTTAATAATTTAGTTAGAAGTTATCAAATCAAAAAAATTATATGAAAGAATCAGAAGCTAATAATATATATAAAATCCGTCATAGTTTATCACATGTCTTAGCTCAGGCAGTTTTAGAAATGTATCCAAATGCCAAATTAGCATTTGGTCCTCCAATTGAAACTGGCTGTTATTATGACTTCTTATTCGATGAGCCAATATCACCGCAACAATTTCCAGAAATTGAATCAATAATGAGACGTATTATTGATGAAGATCAAGTTTTTATCTCTTCATCTATGGAGGCAAGTGATGCTCTTAATTTGCTAAACTCTAAAAATCAGCCATTTAAAGCAGAATATTGTGCAGAGTTAATGTCCCGAGGTGAGGTGCAAATTGAATTCTACGAAAATGGTCCTTTTGTAGATATGTGTGCAGGACCTCATATTGTCTCTACCTCGCAAATACCAAAGGATGCCTATTGGCGTGGCAGTGAAAAAAATCCCCAACTAACCAGAATATACTGCCTTTGTTTCGATTCTAAGAATGAACTCGATGATTATAAAAAGAACAGGCAGTTGTCACAGGAGCGTGATCATAGAAAATTAGGAAAAGAATTAGAATTATTTTTGTTATCTGAAGAGGTCGGTCCAGGGCTACCATTGTGGACAGCTAATGGCACTGCAATCCGAGACGCCCTAGAAGATTATGCTAAAGAAGTTGAAGCAAGAGCAGGATATCAACGTGTAGCTACCCCACATTTAGCTAAAGAAGATCTTTATTATGAATCAGGTCATTTACCGCTATATGCCTCATCTATGTATCCACCAATAGAATTAGAGGGTGAATCAAAGTACTACTTAAAACCCATGAATTGTCCTCATCATCACATGATCTACCGTGCACGCCCAAGGAGTTACCGAGAGTTACCGATACGTTTTGCGGAATATGGAACAGTTTATCGCTATGAAGCCTCTGGTACATTAAGTGGATTATTAAGGGTTCGATCAATTTGTCAAAATGATGCGCATATATACTGCACAGATTCTCAACTTAAAGATGAGGTTAAAGCAACAGTTAGAATGACTCTTGATTACTACACTAAGTTTAGATTTCACAAAGTAATGATGAGATTTTCAAAGCATGATCCAAATAAATCAGATCAATTCATTAATAACTCAGAAGCTTGGAAGCAAACCGAAGCGGTTATGCAGGAAATATTGGATGAGCTTAATGCTGAATATACAATTGGCGAGGGAGATGCTGCATTTTATGGGCCAAAATTTGATTTTCAGGCAAAAACACAATTAGGCAGAGAGGAAACAATCAGTACCACCCAATTAGATTTTGGACAGCCATCGAACTTTAAACTTGCATACATAGATAATGCAGGAATGCCTAGAATGCCCTACATAATTCATCGTGCTCCTTTGGGTTCGCATGAACGTTTCATTGCATTTTTGATTGAGCATTTCGGAGGAGCGTTCCCAACATGGATGGCGCCAACTCAAGTTACGATTGTACCAGTCAATGAAACCGTCCTTGACTACGCAAATAACGTAGCCTCGGTATTACGTCAAGAATTAGTCAGAGTTTTTATTGATACTTCTGATAATAGGTTTAATAAAAAACTAAGATCAGCAATTGAGTCTAAATGTCCAAATACTCTAATAATCGGCAATCAAGAGAAGCAAGATAATTCTATAACACTACGCAGGTACTGCACGCCCAACCAGGAAACCATGTCACTAGAGGCGTTTGTTAATCGAATTGTAAGGTCTATTAAGCAAAGATTTATGGATAATTTCATTGATTAATTTTATTAAAAGGTAATTTATATGGAAACGATACTAGTCACTGGAGCTTCCGGGGAAGTGGGCTTAGCTTTAATTGATAATCTATTAGCAAATTCAGATTGTAAAATTGTTGCAATGGATCTAAGGCAGCAATCTTTAACTCAAATACCACAGATAGACCGTCAATCTCGTTTGGATTTTGTTCAAGCTAGCATTACCGACAGAGATGTTTGTAGGCAGTTATTCGAGCAATATAACTTTGATTCAGTTTTTCACTTAGCTGGGATACTTTCTTCTGGTGGCGAAAAAGACCCAGAGGTTACACACAACGTAAACGTACAAGGAAGTGTAAATCTTCTAGAGTGTTCGCAGCTCAGCTCTGCACGTCAGGATAAATCTGTAAAATTTATTTTTCCAAGTACGATAGCAGTTTATGGGATTGATTCGTTAGAAGAAAAGGAACGTGCGTATCGCATAGCAGAAGATCAGTTTAATAGGTCATTAACTATGTATGGTATAAATAAACTTTATATCGAGCAGTTGGGTAGATATTACTCGGAGAACTATAAACTTCTTGAAGATAATTCTGAAAGAGTAAAGATAGATTTTCGTTCAGTACGTTATCCCGGACTAATTAGCGCCGATACATTACCAACTGGAGGTACTAGTGATTATGCCGCTGAAATGGTACATGCTGCAGTAACTGGTAAAAATTATAGCTGTTTCGTTAGAGAAGACTCAACATTGCCATTTATGACCATGCCAGATGCAATTCGAGCATTGCTAGAAATTGCACAGGCTCCCAAGGAACAATTGTCACGTATGGTATATAATGTTGGCGCGTTCTCTGTGTCTGCAGAGCAAATATATGAGTTATTGAAATCAAATTTTCCTAAATTTGAGGTTGAATACTCAATAAATAGGCCACGACAAAAAATTGTCGATAGTTGGCCAAAAGACGTTGACGACACTGCCGCAAGACAGGACTGGTCCTGGCAAGAGCGACATAATTTTGAGCAGGCATTTTATGATTATTTAATTCCTAAATTGGAATTAAATTCTAGTAGCCCCAAAAATATTCAAACTTAATGCAATAACCATCGTAAATATATGTTAAGTACTCAACAGTCTATGCCAACAACCGCTGCACCGTAAACGCATTCAACTTCTGAGCCTGAGCAAAAAGGGCAACTGTAGTTTGCTGACCAATATCAGCAGCAACTCTTCTAGAAACCTCTTCGGCATAATCAATATCTCGAATTCGGCTTTCGGCAGCCTGAGTAGCCTCGCGACGACTAAGAACGTTGTTGTTTGCAACTTCAAGTCTTGAAGATTCAGCACCAAGTTGACCTTGGCTTTGTGAAACATTTTCTAAAAATGATTGAACTTGTGTAAGAGCACTTTGCGCGGCCTCTTGAGATCTAATATTCAGTGGAAGCAGTGCAGCGACAGTTTCTCCAAGAGCTGGGCTTACTAGTTGAATTTGCGAGTTAGCATCACTACCAGTGCCTGCTTGAATTGTAACACTCGAATCTGCAACTTGTTGCCCGTTAAAAGTAGTCGATGCAACAATCCGATTAGCTTCTTCGGATAAAGCTTGAAATTCTTGGTTTAACGAAGCGCGTTGATCGTCGCTTAACGTTCCATTTGCAGCTTGAGTTGCAAGTTCGGCTTGCCGAGTGCTGATATTGGATAAAGATGAATAAACTCCTTCACGGATAGCCGCAAGCGATCCACCATCCGAAATATTCCTAGAAGCCTGGGATAACTGCACTGTATCAGCTGCAAGAGCCAGCGCAATCGCCAAACCAGCAGCGTCATCCGAAGCCTTGTTAATCCGCTTACCAGAGGCAAGCCGTTCATTGGACTTGTTTAAGTCCTCGGTTTTTCTAAGTAAATTGCGCTTAATTCCGTCAACTGATCCTGAACTGGACATAACGTATCCTTTGTTACTACTACTTCTTTATTTAGGTAAGATGCCTTGCCTGTGGAAAAAGGTCGACACAAACTTGAAGTGAGTTTAGGTTTGGTGCCTATAAAGTAACTTAGCTTATATTGCTTACGTAGGCATTAAACCTTAGCCACATCCTGAATATCAATTAATCCGATAGCTTGGCCAGTCTTATCGATAACTGCCAATTGATCAATTGAGTGCTCTGTTAGAACTCTTGCTGCTTCGGAAAGTAGCTTTCCTTTCAAGATTGTTTTTGGATTAGTTCCCATTACTTCCTGTACAGGTTGCTTTAGGAAATCGACACTTTTACTTAACAGTCGTCTTAAGTCACCATCTGTAAAAATACCAACAAGTTTGTTGCTCTGATCGACAACTAAAGCAGCTCCGGGTCGATTCTTAGTAGAAGTAATTTTCTTTAGTACATCTACACATAACATTTGTGGTTCAACTAAGCATAACTCATCACCAACGCGCATTATTTCATCAACTGTAAGAAGAGCTCGACCAAGTGAGCCGCCTGGGTGATAAAAAGCATATTCTTCTTTTGTTAATCCTTTCTGAGCCAATACAGTCATGGCAAGCGCATCACCAAGAGCAAGCATTGCAGTAGTTGAAGTAGTAGGTGCCATTGCCAGAGGACCAGCTTCGGTAGTTTTTCCTAAGGTAATATTAATATCGCTATGTTTTGCTAATGATGATTCGCTAGTTGCAGTAACTGATATAATTGGACACCCAATTCGTTTGATTGCAGGAATCATTCGAAGAATCTCTTCGGTTTCGCCTGAATTTGAAAACACTAGAGCAATATCAAGTTTTGTAAATCTTCCGATATCGCCGTGAACAGCTTCTGCGGGGTGTAGAAAAAAACTGGGGACTCCGATACTCGCAAATGTTGCAGAAACTTTTTGAGCAATTATTCCGCCTTTGCCCATACCTGAAGTAATTAAATGACCATGAGACAATAAGCTTAAGATTAACTTAGTGGCGTGTTCAAAGTTGTCATCAAGTCTGTCCGATAGCGCAACAATTGCGTCTGACTCTTCTTTTAATACACTTTTTGCGTAATCAATAATTTTAGATTTCATAATAATGATGCAATAACTTTTGTTCCCCAAATCATACCAATAGAGGTTGTTAGATTTGTAAGAATCATAACTAAAAATACTCGCGCTAATCTATTGGTCCAAAAACCTTTTATCGTGCCTATATCATCTAGAACATTTTGCACGTCATCTACAGTTGGTTTTCTTATAACTGCTTCAACAAAACCTGCAATCCATCCAGCGGCAAGTAGGGGATGAATAGTAGTAATTGGCGCAGCAACAGCCCCCGCTATTACAGACAGTGGATGCGCAAGGGCTATTATAGAACCAACTGCTGCTGCCAGGCCCGTATAAAGCGCCCAATGAGTTGCTATATCAAGAGTTTTTTCAGACCCACCGGTAAAAAATCCAGCGATTAAAAAGAAAAGTAAAAGAGCTGGAAATAAGATAGCCATAAATTTTGATAAAGCTGTGGTAGGAGGAATGGCTTCAAGTTTTTCTAAATCAACATCTGTTCCGAGTATATTTTTCATTCCAGGAACATGTCCCGCGCCAACAATCGCTACAACTGTTTTATATCTTGGGTCTACAATTTTTGACGATAGATATTGATCACGCTCGTCAATGAGTGGAACTTTAACATCAGGCAACGCCTGCGCGAATTCATTCATCATAAGCTCTAGCGCATCAGTTTTTTTCATTTTTTCAATTTCATCTGCAATTGAAGCGGCCGGCTCCTTTTTGAATAAAGATATGAATGATTGAAATAAAGAAGAAAAAAACAATTTACATATAGTCCATGCAGATACAGCACTCCAAGCACGACGCAGTGTAGTTTTTACATCGCGGTCAGCAAGAATTATTGGAATATTTAATGATTCTGCTTTTTTGACAGAAGCCATCATTTCGGCACCAGGTTTTACGTTTAGTTGGTCACCTAGGCGCTTTTGATAACTGGCTAATATCAATTGAAACAATAAGAGTAAAGCTTTTCCGTCTTTTAAGACTTTTATAATGTCAGTATTTCTCCACCTGTCAGGATTTTTTAGCGATTCAAATCTTGCACTGCATAGTTCTACTGCAACAGCATCAGGTTTTACTGTTTCAATAATCCGCTCTGCTAAATCAACGCTTGATTGGCTGACATGTGCTGTGCCTACTAAAATGAGTTTTGTGTCGCCAATAGTAACTTGGTCGACGTTGTCTTCTAAATTTGTAATTAATTTATTCATGAAATTTTTAAAATCTTTAATCGAAGCGAATTACCGATAACAAACACATCAGATACCGCCATAGCCATAGCGGCAATGCCTGGTGAAAGAACACCAAACATAGCTAGGGGAATCATTAGTATGTTGTAGAAAAAAGCCCAGAATAAGTTTTGTTTAATAACTTTTACAGTTGCTAATGAAAGTTTATAAGCATCGATTATTTTATCAAGATTACCCGATAAAATTATAATCCCAGCAGATGCTATAGCAGTACTGGATGCTTTTGCAAAAGAAACACCAACACTTGCTGCAGTAATACTAGGGACATCATTAACGCCGTCTCCAACAAAAGCAATCGGATTTTTTTGTTGTTCTGCTTGTATAATTTTAAGTTTATCGGTAGGAGTTTGTTGGCCAAATACTAGTGGAATTTTTACTTCCTTGGCAATTTGATTGCATTTGTTTATGTGATCACCGCTAACTAGAGCAGTATTTATATTTCGGGACTGAAAGAACTCTACTACTTTACTCGAGGAAGTTCGCACCTTATCTGCAATCTTAAGTGCAGCTATTAATTTGTAGTTAATAGACAGAAATAAATCAAAATCAGAAACATCGGCCCCAAAAATACTATGAGGATCTACAGTCTTATAGGAACCAAAAAGAACGATTTTTCCATCTGATAGTTTTGCTTTAATTCCAAGACCAGTTTCTTCTTTAATTTCAGATAAATTTGCAGCAGGAAAATCTACCAACTCTTTTAATAGTGATTGCGCGAGCGGGTGATTAGAGTGAGTCTCGAGTGATTTAATAATAGAGAAAACTTCATGTTGGCTAATACTTGAATCAAATAGTTTTAACTCTTGGATAGCAAAATTACCTTCAGTTAGTGTTCCTGTTTTATCAAATATTATTTCTTTAATTTCAGTGAAACGTTCAAAGATATCTCCACCCTTAACTAATATTCCAGACTTAGCCGCTCTTCCAACAGCAACCATTACCGCCGTTGGGGTTGCAAGCCCCATAGCACATGGACATGCAACAACTAAAACGGCAATAGCTCGTAAGATTGAATCAGTTAAGGTTGACCCTATAATTGTTACTGAAATAAATAGTGTTAACGCGCTTAGTAATAAAACGGTTGGAACAAAAATTGAACTTACTTTATCACCAATTCTTTGAATATTTGGCTTAGCGTTTTTTGCTTCTTGTATGGTTTTTAAGATTTCAGAAAAAACTGTGTTGCCATCAATTGCTGTTGCTTGATACGTAACAGATCCTTTTTCGACAAGTGTTCCGGCGAATACTTGCGAACCAGCTGATTTTTCAATTGGCAAAGATTCTCCGGTAATCATTGATTCATTTATCAAAGCATCACTTTTGATTACAACACCATCAGCTGCTATTTTGTCTCCGGTTGCAGCTAAAAGTTGGTCGTTTAGTTGAACTTGTGAAACTTCTATATCTTCAATGGTATGTGCGATGCCAGATTTACGAATCCTTTTTGCTGTTTGTGGAGCAAGGTTAAGAAACTCGCGAATCGCAGAAGAAGTATTTTTAGTGGCTCGATGCTCAATTACATTTCCAATTAGTACATAAGTAACAATCGACGCTGCGGTTTCAAAAAATAAAAATTCATGACCTCTGCCGATAACTAATCCCCAAAGGCTGTAAATAAATGCACTACTAAATCCAATTAGAATTAATACATCCATGTTCGCGTTGCGTGCTAAAATAGATCTAATTGCACTTTTTCCGAAATGATTTAACCCAATCAATAATGGAGGAATAGTCATTATAAGTTGAAAAATTGGGCTGTGTAATATTGCGACATCAAGAAACATATGCAGCAAAAGCGGAAGAGTAAATAATGCGCTTAAACTAGTTTTGACTATAAGAGCGTGATCAACAGATTCTTCAACCAGAGCTTCATCCGAACAGCATGATGAGCAACTTGAATGTGATGAGTTATTGATTATTTTTTCCATCTTTCAGTAAGAGTTAATCCTTTGCCCCATAGTCCAATTTTATTTTTCTTAGCATCTTCAAGCGCATTTTGCAGCTCCTGTGCTTTTGAATCGTTTGGGGAATATATTAATAGTCCAGCCAATCCATTTTTAATCAAAGATTTATTAATGAATTCGCCATTTTGTGAATAGATATAACCAAGAGTTCTGCCGTATTGATCGAATTTTACTCGATCATACTTAATCTGCACTTTTGAACCTTTTGGAATTTTATTTATCAGAAAGTTCTTTGCTTCAATGCCACCGCTTTTCATTTTTGAATTAGATGTATTAAGTCTTACGGAGTCTTTTTGGGCTTTTACTCCTCCGTCAACTTCTAAAGTATCAACACCAATTAGTCTAACTCTAAACGCTTTATTATTTTTATCGGAATTTAGGGATACCCATAAAGTGTCCCCATCAACGATTTTTTGCACTGTAGCAATATCCTGACAGGTTGCGTATTTAGGGGTGATAGAAGCCCAAAACAGAAGCAATATAGATATAACTAATTTATACATTAGTATTTTACTTAAGATTTATCGTTGGCTTTCCTAACAGTACCGGGAAGAAGCTCTGCAGAAATTAGACTAAAGTCTTTTTTAAGGTCAGCAAGAGTCGTATCAGCAGCCCACCCAATGAACGATGATTTTGCTTCTTTCCATCTATGGTGAAGAATACATGGAACCTTGTCACTACATTTATCCCAACCAAAAACACATAGAGGAACGTGATCTTTTCCTTCAACAGCTTCAAGAATATCGATAAAACGAATTTTACTAGGTGATTTAGAAAGTTTGAATCCACCGTGGTGACCTTTGCTGCCAGTTAAAAGTTCAGCGGCAACCATTCTGCGCAATATTTTCGACAAATAGAAAACAGGGATGTTGATTTCTGGAGCAAGATCTTTTGCGCGCAAAATTTTCCCCTCGCCATATAAAGCAAGGTAGGCCATTATTCGTAGAGCGTATTCGGATGATTTAGATAACATATTGATCTTGGATTATCGCATAAAACATGAAAAAGTGCCCAATCCTTGTTAATAGACTTGCATGTCCTCTGAATACTGGTGTATTTTATCAGTAATTATTTAATATAAACCTATTTCAGAGGACTCTGTATGAAAAATAAAAAAAGTTGGCCGATTATATTGGCGTTTATGGCAGTTTTAAGCTTGCAAGTATCGAGCTCAAAACCAAGTTACGCTGAAGATTTTGATAACTTGATATCGCCTATATCAAACCCAGTGAACTTTGAAGATCCAAGGTCTTTAACTGAAGTTAGACCAATCTACGTTTACCACAGCATAGATGATAAATTTATCACTCAAGGTGGATCGGTTCAGTTATGGGCTTTGCAACTTAGATATGCAATTGATGATCGTTTATCAGTAATTGCAACTAAAGATGGCTATGTAGTAATGAAGCCTGATTCTGTACTAAATGATGAAAAAGGATTTGCAAACCTTGCTGGTGGTTTGAAGTATGCGTTTTACAAGGACGCTGCTGCTGGAACAATCATGTCAGCTGGTCTTAGATACGAAGCACCAACAGGTGAAAATGAAGTTCTTCAAGGAAACGGTGATGGAATCATCAATACATTCCTAAGTGCTGCTACTTCATCAGGTAAGTGGAATTTTATGGCAGGAACTGGTCTTAGAACACCAGTCAATCATAACGATAGTATGTTCTTTGATTTTGATGTTCACGTTGACTATGACATGGGTTGGTTCCGTCCAACATTTGAACTTAATTTAATTAATGTTCTTAATGCTGGTAACAGATTGCCAATCGCCGACGAGGGACAAGATGTATTTAATATTGGTTCTTCTTTGTCAGATAACAAAACTATGTTAACTGGTGGAGCAGGTGCTAGATTTATTCTGTGTGATGACCTTAACGTTGGTGCAACTTACCAGTTCCCAATTGCACAAGGTTCTGGAACATACATAACTGACTGGAGATTAACCACAGACTTAATTTACAGCTTCTAATTTTTAATAGCCCGATATAGTACTACTTCCAAAGCTTCTGATAGTCCGCACTCCGAGAGGAGGGCGGACATTCAGGAGCTTTCACTTTAATAAGCCTAGGTTGATCGAAATCAACTCCTACCAGCAAACATTCTCCTGATTTTAATGTTGGTACTGTGTTCATTAGCTCACGACTCATAGAGCCGGCTGCTTTTTCTACAACGTCCAAATCGTAGTGGTTAATTAATCTATGAACCATTAATGTCCCCATCTGGCTTAGGACGTTTTCTGGTATATCACGGGGTCTTTGTGTCGCAAGAGCTAATGTTAGCGCGTATTTTCGGCCTTCTTTTGCAATTAAGCTCATCGCGTTAATTGAAGCACCTTTGCTTAGTTCTTCTTCGAAATCAGTATTTAAGAATTGGTGAGCCTCATCGATAAAAACTACAAGCGGTAAGTGACGAAAGACTTCTTCACGTGCAAGTTCTAATAAATGTCGCGCAAGAGCATTAACAACTATTTCGCGGGCTGAATAATCAAATGGTAAATACTTTAAAGATAGTCTTAAGACTCGAGAAACTGGATCTTTTAAGAAAGTATGAATTTCATCGAAGACAGAAGGAAGGTCTCCGCAATTAAAAATACAAGCAAGTTGAGGAAGGGTAATAATATCTGCAATTCTACTAACTAGAGAATTACAGTTAGATAACTCGATTGCATTAACACCGCCCCAAATTAGAGGTTCTACTGCACTTCTAAATGGATCTACACATTCATGTTGAATTTGTCTGACTAGATTGCTGATTTCTAACAATGCATACGGGCTGTCTAAGTCAGAGTTGAAAATAGCACTTTGCTCTTCAAACTCAACTTTATTGCGATGGGCCTTCATTATAGTTCCATCAACTGCTAAGTGAGGAGCAAGTCTTGCAAGTTTTAAGCTTCTCATTGCAGCGCGAAGTTTTGGTGCTTGGCTTGGTCCGCTTGGTTTAAATATTGTAGCAAGATCGCTTTCTCGTAAATGAAAGTAGGGAACACTAACAGCCATGGATCCTTTTGTTGGCTCGGGATCGTTTCCGATATACAGGTGTCTTACTCCATGGGTAAGTGTGTGATACTCACCAGTGGCATCAAAAATAATTACCTTTGATCTGTGTTTTGCGCACTCTTCAACTAGTTTTGCAACTGTCCAACTTTTTCCTCCGCCTGTTGCTCCGATTATTCCGCAATGTCGACCAAATAGTTGCTCAGGCGTTGCTGCAATTTGCACAGAAGGGTCGTTTCTTAAAACTCCTAATTCAAAACTAATTGCTGCATTACGAGTTGCATCACTACTAGCCTGCTGAGGGCTAGTTGCAGCTGTGCCACTAGATGATTTAACTAATTTTGATCCTGCAGTTTTAGGTTGAAGCCCAGTAAAAGCGGATTTATCGTTTGATTCTGATGAAGACATTCCAATAGTTAGGATGATTATGATTTATAAAAGGTTTCTGGTTGCCCTTCTATAGCAGTCTTCCATCTTTGATGCATCCAAAACCAGCCTTGAGGGAAGGCTAGAATGTGTTTTTCAAACAATTTTGAGGATTTTAAGGTAATTTGGAGGATTTTCTGATCTTGTGACAATGTTTTATCTTGGTAGATTTCATCACACTCGCAAAGATCTGTAACAACTTTATATTTCCCAGAAGTTTCATCGTAGTACATTGACGCCACAACAATTAGGCACTCAGTCCTTATAGCTGCTAATCCAACTGCAAATGTAGTAGCAGCTGGCCGACCAAAAACATCAATAAATATTGCGTAATTTCTTTTTACGTTTTGATCAAATAAAACTCCACAATCTTGACCTTCTGCAAGTTTTTTTAACATCACAGAAACCGCACCTTTACGCGGAATAACTTGATTGCCATTTAGCTCTAGTAAGGAACACCACCAGTTATTAATTTGTGGTAAAGAAAAATTTCTAACAATAAAATTCAGGGGAAATCCATATTCCGCAACGGCATGAGCCATAAGAGAAAAACTTCCTAAGTGCCCTGTCGCATATAACACAGGTCGAGTTGGTTTAATATTTTTTAAAGATTGAAATAACCCTATATCGATTTCCACATTATTTTTAATCCACTCGGCACTTAATGTTGGAAGACGTACAGTATCTACTATCAGTCTAGCTAAATGATTAAATGATTTTTGATAGATAATATTTAATTCGGTTGCATTTTTTTGAGGAAAAACATGTTTCAAGTTTATAAAAGAAACCTTTTTGTATTTAGGAAAGAATAAAACAATAAATCTAATTATGTATTCAACAAATTTAATTCTAGCTTTTATTGGAATTAAATTTAGAAGCCATGTCGAGGCTTTTAATAAAACTAAAATTATATACTCAACGATAAAAAGCATTAATAAATTAAATTATAAAAACTAATTTTTATTTTTATCGCGGTCATCAAATAATATTCGACGGGCAGGAGTATCAAGATCGTCAAATTGTCCACGTCGCACAGAGAATAAAAATCCAATAAGGAAAATTATCGCTAACAATATCGATAATGGAAGTAGTGCGTAAACGATTCCCATATAAATTAACAGATTTTTTTTCTAGCCCTTACAAGTATAACCCCAAGCACCGAAAAAGAGCTAATCGGCATGACAAAAGCAGCCCAGATAGGGTTTATATATCCGAACATAGCAAGCGGTGCGGCCATTAAATTATAGCTTGCAGATACGGCAATAGCTAATTTAACGCGTGATATCGTTGCTTTGGCAATGTTAAACAGTGCTTTGATTTTTTTTATATCAGAATCGACTATATAAACATCAGTAGATTCAAGACTAGCTTCTAGTCCTCCGCTAAGACCAATTGCAAGTATAGCATTTTGCATCGCAAGACAATCGTTTACACCATCTCCGATAAATGCTGACGGCAGTGGCGAGTTCTTTACTTTGCTAGATTTGTCTTCGGGTAGTAGTTCTCCTAAACATTCAGAATCTTGTATGCCTAGTAATTCCCCAACAGATTTTACAGTTTCATTTCTGTCCCCGGATAAAATTGTTTGTTTAATATTATGTTTGTTAGCAAACTCAATAAAATCAAATGATTCAGGTCTAATTGTATCTTGTAAGAAAAATGTAGTTAAAATTTTAGAGTTGCAGCCAAATAGGACAACAGATTGTCCTTTGGATAATTTTGAAGTAATTGATTTAATCTGATCTGGATTTTTATTCCCCATAACAAACGAGACAGACCCCAATCTATATGTTTGATTGTCGATTTTATATTCAAGGCCACTGGATAGAATGGTCGAAAAATTTTTACAGTCGAAATCTTGAGAGACTAAAAAATTATTATCATTACACCAATTAAGCACTGCTCTAGCGGAAGGATGAGAATAGTTTGAATTTACAATCGAAAATAAAAGTGATTTTTGTTGCTCAGATATCTCTTGATTAAAAATTGTACTAACAACTTTATATTCGCCAGATGTAAGGGTTCCAGTTTTATCGTAAAATATGTGCTTTATAGCAGTGACACGTTCTAAAACATCTTGCCCCTTTAAGAGGATGCCATTGTTGGCGCATTCTGCAGAAGCTTTCGTGAACGCCAGAGGTGCAGCTAATCCAAGCGCACATGGGCATGTGACAATTAGAAGAGCCACAGTGGAATCAACAGCTTGCCATAAGTCGATTCTGATCCAATAGGCAAAGGTTAGAATACTAAGCAACAGTACTGCTCCTATGAAATACCCGCCTATTAAATCGGTAAGTTCTGTAATTTTACCTTTATTTGTTTGTTGAAACTTCAATTCATCAAGAATTCTTTTAATGCGACTACCAGAAAAATCAGTAATTGATTCTAAAAGTGCAATTCCATCGGTGCACAAACTTCCAGCTAATATTTGATTGCCTTTTTCAAGGAGCACCTCTGTTGATTCTCCGGTAAGTACAGAATTATTTACAGAACAAGTTCCGTCTATTATGACAGAATCAACGGGACATCTTTGGCCGGGTTTAATTATTATCCTTTGACCTTTTGTAATCGAGGCTGCCGTAGTTTGTTTATGTATTTGTTTGTTATCTGAAAGTGAAAAATCTTTATCAACAAGCCAAGCAGATAACGGTAAAATACTCCAAGAACTTTTCACTTTTGATTGCGCATATTCAACTGCTCGCTGTTGTAAGTATCTTCCGCCTAACAGTAGTGATGTAAGGGCGCAAACAGAATCAAAATATATTTGGTTTCTATTGAATATTGTATTTAATAAGCTAGCCAAAAAAGCACCAATTATTGCCAAAGCAATTGGAAGATCGATATGAAGGCGCCGAAGCTTTATAGAAGTCCATGCGTTTTTATAGAAAGGAGTCGCGCAGTAAAATACAACTGGTAGCGTAAGAAACGCACTTAAATATCTAAATATAAATGCTATATCATCTTCAATCCCACTAATAAGTCCCTGCCAAAGTGAAGTAGCTAACATCATAGTGTTCATTGCGCACACAGATGCCACGCCAAGTTTAATTAGTAATGAGCGAGAATAATTTTTTATATTACTAGATTTGTTATTCGGATCCGTAATTACTAATTTTGCAGAATATCCAAGACTTGCAAGTAATGACGCAATATTACTCAGAGAAGTCTTTTTTGGGTTAATAACTAAATTGACAGTTCCCAAGGCAAAATCTACTGACGAGTAAAGAACCCCATCAATTAGTTTGGGTAACTCTTCTATGATCCAAACGCACCCAGTGCAATGTATCCCTTCAAGTTGCAGAGTCCCGTAAATTGTACCATCACTTTTTTCAGTAAAACTTTGCTTTATCAAATCTTCATTTAATAAATTTTGATCTATATAATTCGTGGCAAGTTTTATTGGGCTACCTGGAGCATCGCGGTATTTATAAAAGTCAGTTAATCCAAGTCGTGTTATTGCAGCATGAACTGTTTGGCATCCAACGCAGCAAAATTCTGACTTCGAGCCTGTCGGTATTGGCAATCCACAATGCAAACATTCAACTCTAGATGTTTCTAAATTTATTTGATTATTTTGTTCCGAGGGTATAGTTTGCATTTATAGTTAAGCTTTATGATTGATTTTTCTTTTATAGCAGTTCTAGTCGCAAGTTTAATTGGAAGTCCACATTGTGCCGGTATGTGTGGCGGCTTTGCAATTATAGCTTCACAGGACAAGCAACATCCACTATTAAACTCGTGCTTTTATCACCTTGGAAGACTGACCACTTATATATCTTTGGGGATTGTTGCCTTTTTCATCGGAAGTACGATTGAAAATTTTTTTACTAAAATAGGAGTGCCTGATATCGCTGCACTTATCGTGGGAGCTATCCTTATTGTATATGGGGTTGGTTCTTTGCTGGGTAAAAGATTTCTAAATCCAGGTAATACGACTTTGAGCAAAATATCTTATTTAATTAATCTAGGAAGGGCCTTTGCAAAAAAACTTCCACTTTCTCTAAGAAGTTATACATTAGGTTTCTTTTCTACATGGCTTCCGTGTGGGTGGTTGTATGTTTTTGTTCTGCTTGCTGCTAAATCTGATTCTATACTTGCATCGGTCGTAGGGATGAGCGCCTTTTGGTTGGGCACATTACCAGTTTTGTTAAGTGTTGGGGTCTTCGGAAAGTTTATAAGCGATCGAATCAGGCATGCTGCGCCAACAATTAGTGCTCTACTAATTTTAAGCGCTGGATTTTTTTCACTTTATTCTCATTTTTCGCATAGCCATCATGATCATGGTGCGCATAGTCAGTTGAACCACGAACATCACCATGGCCATGCTCATTAAAATGGGTGTGGGATATAGTTAATCTTGAAATCTTTGTTCAAGATAAATCCAGTAATATCGATATGTTATATGTTTACAACGGACTGTTCAGTCGTTTAAAATATGGGCCATATGAATCAAAATCAGACACTCCAGCATTTTAGCTATAACGACCAGATCGTTAGAAATTTTGTAATTGCTACCGTAATTTGGGGATTTGTAGGAATGCTTGTTGGGTTAATTATTGCCCTTCAGCTTTCGTTCCCAGAACTTAATTTTGGAATTCCATATTTAACATTTGGAAGACTAAGGCCTCTTCATACTAATGCGGTAATCTTTGCATTCGCCGGTAACGCAATCTTTGCTGGTATCTATTATTCAACGCAAAGACTTTGTAAGGCGCGAATGTTAAGCGATGCGCTTAGCAAAATTCACTTTTGGGGTTGGCAGTTAATAATTGTTTCCGCTGCATTGACACTTCCTTTAGGTATTACAGTTTCAAAAGAATACGCAGAGCTTGAGTGGCCAATTGATATCGCAATTACTCTAATCTGGGTTGTGTTTGCAATTAACTTAATGGGCACAATTATCCGCAGACGAGAGAAGCATATATATGTCGCGTTGTGGTTCTATATAGCAACTATTGTCACTATTGCGATGCTACATATAGTCAATTCGCTTTCGTTGCCAGTTTCATTATTTAAGAGCTACCCAGTTTTTGCTGGAGTTCAGGATGCGTTGGTTCAGTGGTGGTATGGGCACAATGCGGTTGCTTTCTTTTTAACTACTCCATTTTTGGGACTTATGTACTACTTTGTTCCAAAAGCAATTGGCCGACCTGTTTATTCCTATCGGTTGTCGATAATTCACTTCTGGTCTTTGGTCTTCTTGTATATTTGGGCAGGGCCTCACCACTTATTAAATACTTCTCTTCCTGAGTGGTCGCAAACTATGGGAGTTGTTTTCTCTGTTGTGTTAATTGCTCCTTCTTGGGGTGGAATGATTAACGGACTTTTAACGATGCGTGGTGCCTGGGATCGTGTTCGAACTGACGTCATTCTTAAGTTTTTTGTTGTCGGAATTACTTTTTATGGAATGTCGACATTTGAAGGGCCGATGATGTCGATTCGTGTAGTGAATGCTTTATCGCACTATACGGACTATACAATTGGACACGTACATGCCGGAGCTCTTGGTTGGAATGGATTTATAACTTTTGGGATGATCTATTACCTAATACCAAAACTTTGGAAGAGGGAAGTCTACTCTCAAAAATTGATGACGTGGCACTTCTGGTTAGGAACAATTGGAATTGTTATTTACGTAACTGCAATGTACACAGCAGGCATTACGCAAGGATTGATGTGGCGTGCATTTAACGAAAGTGGATTGTTGAAATATCCTGATTTTGTTGAAACAGTTTCAAAGCTTGCGCCGTTTTATTATCTAAGAGCTCTTGGTGGATTTATGTATCTAACAGGGGTTGTGCTATCTATTTTTAATATATTTAAAACTATTTCACTTGCTCATAGTGAAAGACACGATTTTTCAGATACAAAAGCAAGTGGATATGCTCTTGTTGCCGAAAGTAAAGACGAGCCACTTCCTGCAAATAGAACTTGGCACTATAAATTAGAAGGAAAACCATTACTATTTACTGTATTAGTTCTGCTTTCTGTTCTTGTAGGAACGATTGTTGAGCTTGTTCCTATGATTGCGGTATCTAGCAATGTTCCAACGATTGCTTCGGTAAAACCATATACACCTCTAGAACTAGAAGGTCGCGATCTTTACATCCGAGAAGGTTGTTACAACTGCCACTCTCAGATGATAAGACCGTTCCGTGAAGAAGTTGTTCGTTATGGTGAGTTCTCGAAGTCCGGAGAATTTGTCTATGACCATCCGTTCCAGTTTGGTTCCAAGAGGACGGGCCCCGATCTTCATAGAGTAGGCGGTAAGTATAATAATTTTTGGCATTTTAGACATATGAAAGAGCCTACATCGACAAGTGCTGGTTCAATAATGCCTGCATATCCTTGGCTTTATACTAATGATTTAAATAAATCATTAACTACCAATAAACTTAAAGTGATGAAAAAACTTGGAGTCCCGTACTCAGATGAAGAAATTGCAAATGCTGACAAACTACGAGATGACCAAGCTGTTGTAGTTACTGCAAAACTAAAAGAAGAAGGTGTTCAAGTTGAGTCTGGTTTAGAGAATAAAGAAATCATCGCAATGATTGCTTACCTGCAAAGACTTGGTACTGACATAAAAGGTAGTAATTAAAAATATGAGAATGCTTTTTAATCTTCTCGAAGGAACATGGTGGTCGACTATTTCGGCTACGGTG
>JBILET010000132.1:0-4815 GCA_044351935.1 Bdellovibrionota bacterium | reverse complement strand
CGCTAGAATACGAATTGAATTTGAATTTATTTTGGTTACTTGACCGACTTCAACACCATGGTGATTGCTATATCTTCCGTCAACAAGTTTCTGGTGGTTTACCCCTTTGATCCAACCGTTATAAAATCCACGAGAATAAGTTTGAGCCATCTCTAGAATTGCAGCTTTAGAATCATTTGGATCTGAAAGTTTTCCATCAATTTTAGCGCGATAGTGCCTAACGGTATCGGCTACATATGCTGGCGATTTAAGACGACCTTCGATCTTGAAAGAATCAACTCCTATTTCGATTAATTCTGGAACATCTTCGAGCCCACATAGATCCTGTGGAGAGACCACATATGGACGTTTTCCATCATCATATCGATTTCCATCTACAATTAACTCATAAGGTAAACGACAACTTTGAGCACACTGTCCACGATTTGCACTTCGCCCACCAAAACTTTCACTTGTTAAACATTGACCTGAATAAGAAACGCACAGTGCACCATGCAC
The DNA here is from genome assembly GCA_044351935.1 of Bdellovibrionota bacterium. Classification (GTDB taxonomy): domain Bacteria; phylum Bdellovibrionota_C; class UBA2361; order UBA2361; family JBIKWN01; genus JBIKWN01. The sequence continues at coordinate 4,317 of JBILET010000132.1, read as the reverse complement.
AAATACTTCTAGTTCTTTTGAAGTGTTCTGGCGAATTTTTCGGATCTCGTCTACAGAGTTTTCTCGTCCTAATACATACCTCTGAATTTCTAGATCAGAAGTTAACTCAATTGCTTCATAGCTTGTAACGGTCATTTGAGTTGAAGCATGTATAACTTGATCTGGCGCTATTGAATGAATAAGCCTTATAAGTCCAACGTCTTGTACAATAAATGCATCTGGTTTTAGAGGGATTACTTCTCTTAGGACTGATTCGATTTCAGAAAGTTCCCTCTCGAAGATTAGAATATTTGCAGCAATAAATACTTTAGTGCCATAAATATGACAAAAGTCTATTATTTCTTTAAGCGTTTCGATTGTAAGTAATTCAACTCGGCCTCTTGCGTTAAATCCTGGAAGGCCAACGTAAATTGCATCTGCTCCGTTATGAACAGCCGCCTGACACATCTGAATATTACCCACCGGGGCAAGTACCTCTGGTTTTTTCACTGCTTGATTGTAATTTTTGCTACCTGCTTAATCAACCAACCTGGATTCTCCCAATCTGAGCCAGCTAAGGTTTCGATAGTGTCCAAATACAGTTCATGTGAGCCAGATGAGCCTTGTCAGCTTGGAATCCTTTTTGATTTACAACCAGGGTGGCACATATATTGGAAAAATCCGGGCGACTCTGGTGCTGCGCCTAAGTTTGAATTCATATCACCGCCTAACTTGCACAAAATTGATTTTAAATGGCCAGTGCCTAAAAAAATTCCGGTTCAACATCTAGTAAACTTTGGCTACGAAGGAAAAATTATTCTTCCTTTTGAAATAACCGCCCCCAATAATTTATCAAATCTTGATATCTTAGTTAAAGGAGAATGGTTGGTGTGCAAGGAAGACTGCATTCCGTTTGAAGATGAATTGAGTTATTCGCAACCTATTAACAATCAAAAAGCACGACTTCCAGCAACAGATCTTTTTGACCAACTAAAATTCCCGATAAAAAATTCTAGTCTACCACCAAGCAAACAACTAGCTGTCTCGTATGATGATTCGGTTCTTGAATTATTATTACCCGGTCGACTGTCAGAAAAAAACATCAGCTTTTTCCCAGCTGCAAAACATATCTCGGAAAGTAGCGCTCAACCTTCTATACTATTTGAAGATAATCACACTCGAATTCAAATTCCTACAAAAAAAATTACTAATGGCGATTTATCTCTGGAAAATTTAATTCAAATTGATTCAGAAACTATCTCGTTTACAATTGCAAACGATGTTGAAAGTTTTAACTTTGATTCAACGCAAAATAATTCAGCTCAATTTTCTTTGTTCAAATTATTTTTATTGGCATTTCTTGGAGGACTAATCCTTAATTTGATGCCATGTGTGTTGCCTGTTCTTGCAATTAAAGCCGTTCAACTTGTTAGTTTATATGACTCTTCTTTGCGAGCACGATTGCTGGATTGTATTAGTTATACTGCTGGTGTTTTTTCTGCCATATTTGGGCTATTTGCTATAGTGGTGTTAGCAAAACAAAGTGGTGAATTTCTAGGATGGGGATTTCAATTTCAAAACCCTTTATTTGCCGCAAGTTGCTCCGCTCTGTTTATTGTTCTTGGTTTTAATTTATTAGGAATATTTGAGCTACCAAATTTATTTCCTCAAAAACTTCTAAAGATTGAAGGTAGTACAAAAATAGCTAAAGGATTTTTTTCAGGCATAGGAACAACAATTATTAGCACACCCTGCACTGCCCCATTCGCTGGAGCTAGTATTGCGTATGCTCTTACCGCATCTGTTGCACACGGAGCCTTTATATTCGCAGGACTATCACTAGGGCTTGCAGCACCTTTTGCTTTGGCTTATTTAATTCCACACAAAATTAAGTCACTCGTACCAAAACCTGGGTCATGGATGCTAACTTTTAGAAAAGTTTGCTCTTTGCCTATGTTTATTACCGCTATTTGGCTTGGATGGGTTGCTTACTCTCAAATTTCGAATTCAGGTCTCAATCACAATCAAGTATTTGTTGATAAATGGCAACAAGAGTGGCTTCCCTACTCACCAGAGCTAATCAATCAAATTAAATCAGAAAAACAAGTTGCATATATAGACTTTACAGCCTCGTGGTGCATTACATGCCAAGTCAATAAATCCGTTGTGTTTAGTAACAAAGAAGTACGTGACTACATTGCATTGAACAAAATTAAGTTAGTACGAGCAGATTGGACAAACAAAGATACAAATATAGGCTTAGCTCTTAAAGGTTTTAACAGGGCAAGTGTTCCGCTTAATATTATTTATCGAAAAAACTCAGATTACATCACATTACCAACTATCCTAACTGCTTCAACTGTACTCGAAGCCTTAACCTTGGCTAACAAGCAAAACCCTTAGATGTTGTGCTATTAAATCTATACAGATATTATCAATCAATTACTTTATATTAATAATGTTATATGAAAATTAAGCTATCATCTATTTATCATCTATTATCAACATTTATTATCGTTCTAATCTTTAACTTAAACTGTTTTGCACAAACTGCTTCTGATTTTTCAGCTAAAGATATCAATGGAAAAACACATTCTCTAAAAAATTATGCCGGTAAAATTGTAGTTCTAGAATGGTTTAATCCTGGATGTCCTTACGTTAAAAAACACTATGAATCTGGTAATATGCAAAAACTTCAGCAAACCTACACAGACAAAGGTGTCATTTGGCTGACTATTAATTCTTCAGCAGAAGGCAAACAAGGATATATGACTGATGATGAGGCTAAGGCGAAAGTAGCTACCTGGAATATTAAATCAACAGCTATGTTAGTAGATCCTGAAGGCATTATAGGTAAAGCATATAATGCTAAGACCACGCCACATATGTTTGTTATTAATCAGAAAGGATCTTTAGCTTATCAAGGCGCAATTGACGATAATGATTCGGCTAAAATATCTTCTATTGAAGGGGCGAAAAACTACGTATCACAAACTATTGACGAATTGCTAGCCAACAAACCTATAAGTATATCCGAGACAGAAAGCTATGGGTGTTCTGTTAAATACAAATCATAATTTCACTTTTGTATTTGCTTCCACAAATAAAGGTAAACTGCTAGAAGTTTGCCAAATTTGCGCAGAATTAAACTGGCAGTGTCTTGACCCGAACACTCTAATAGAAGAACACGGACAAGTGCCTAATGTAATTGAAGGCATCGAGTCGTATCATAAAAATGCATACCTTAAAGCAAAAGCATTTTATGATTGGTGCAAAATACCCACAATTGCAGATGATACTGGCCTAGAAGTTCAATGCTTAAATGGGCTGCCAGGAATCAAAAGCGCCAGGTATGCTAGCGAAAACTCATCAATGAGTCAAAATAAAGATAAACTTCTTTTTGATATCAAGTCGAGTAAGGATAGGAAGGCAAGTTTTAGATCTGTTTTGTGTTTTGTTTCTGAATCAAATTCTACCTTCGAAGATGCAATTTTTGCAGAAGCCATACTTGAAGGTAATATAATTTCATCCCCTCTTGGTTCTGCTGGATTTGGATATGACGATCTATTCGAAGTTAAAGGGCACGAACCAAATACACTATCTAAGCTAAAAGAAAACCACTTTACCGATACACATAGAAGCCGAAGCTTTTATCAGCTAAAAGATAAGTTAAGCAAATTATTTTAAAACTTCTTGCGCCCTTCCTTTCTTCTTGTGGGCTGATTACTTTGTGAAGTTTTTTTTCTTTTCGGTAACCTATTTTTGCTTCTTGCAACTAGATCAGGAGCTCTCATACCAATACCTTCTAGCTCTTTCCTGGATAAACACAATGCTCCACTTAATTGAGCATGTAAGCCACCATTTCTTTCTAACTGGAACGGAACGGCTAATACAACATCATGAGGTTTTGGGGTTATTGGGTTATTTGAATTGATTATATAAGTAATATCCTGGTCTGTAGAATCTTTGATATTGCTAACTCTTGTTAACATTTTCATTCCATTTGAATTCTCTACAGGAATAAACATATATTCTCTAAGTCCAAACGCAATTGCATTCATTAGGTGCGTTCGTATTTCGCCTTGTATCCTCATTTGATCGTTTTTATTTGAAATACAATACGTTTTTAGCTCTTCCAACACCCACTGCGAATCATGTCCCGAGGTATTTTTGTATTTTCCTAACATCTCGATAGTGTCGATTAGTAGGCCAATTTTTCTTTTTTTAAGCCCCATTTTATCGCCTACTTCTTCTATGGCTTTACGTAGGTGCAGTCCTGTTAAGGATGGATCATCTTGTGTGACTTTATTTAGTGCTTCAAGAAAAACATTAAGCTGT
>JBILET010000061.1:0-7388 GCA_044351935.1 Bdellovibrionota bacterium | reverse complement strand
ACTGATAAATCAATTATTGCAGGGTTACCATTGAAGGATTCTTTAGCGTTAATCAATAAGTGAGCAATTGCTTGTATTAGCAAAGTTGAGTTTGCATTTATTACCATCGATTTTGGTGAGCATGTAAAGTCTATACACGCATCACGCCCGATACTTTGTCGAAGGAATTCAATTCTATCTGATAATGTTTTGCATAAGTTGATATCGCTTCTTGTCCCTGGCGAAGATTCTGAAAATTCTATTAGCTGTTGAACGATTAGTTCAGCGGACTCTGATACTTGTAGTATCAATCGAAACGCCTCATCTTTACCATCTAATGTTTCGGATCTTAATCCCATCCCTGCTAATGTTTGTGTTGCAGCCAATGCATCAGCAAAAGCATGAGAAACACCTGCAGTAATAAATCCAACGTTTTCACGACGTTTTTTATCAAGTACTGCATGCCCAAGATTTCTTGATTCGCTAACATCCTTTAATCTTATAACAACACCGCAACTTCTAGGTTTATTGTCATCTGATTGTTGCTCTTGTTCTTCTGGTGCGGTAATAAAATTTATGTATTTATTTGATAATTCATCTTTACCATCAAGGCGAATTTCTTCGGATAATTTACCTTTTAATCTTGAGTCTGAAACGATTTGAGATATTTTCGAGAAAATCGGGTATGACAAAGATATATCTACAATCCTGCGGCCCACCAAAGAAGAGCTTGATGGGATCTCTAAAATTTCTGCAGCTAATGCAGTAATCAGCACCAATGAGTTGTCAGCCGAGACTGCAATTACTGCTTCTGATGTCGGTCTGTAAGAAGGAGTTTTAGGTTCGTGGGATTGCTCGACTGTTTTTTGCTTAAACCAGTTTGAGCGAGAAAATTTAAATTCTAATGGAGTATAGGATGATTTGATTATAGCTTGAATATCGGGAGCATATTCTATAAGTAAAGTAGAAGTAAGTACTCTTCCGATGAAAGGAACAACTGTAGTTATCGAGGCAAAAAGAATCGTGCAAGTCAGACCGTAACGACTTATTAATATTTCAACTAACAGTTGGTTATCTATATCTTGGAATAAAATTGTTCCGAACGTAACAACCCACAATATAGATAGAAGTTCCGGGATTAGATTGTTAAATGGAAGTCTTGTGAGTGTTCCATAAATTTTAGACGAAACATAAGGGATAAGAAGCATAAGTCTGCTTATCCCAAATAGTGTCAATTGTGCCGAAAATAAAATTTGCGCATGGCTTAGGAAACCTGGCGATTTTATTGAAAGAGCTGCAGCAATCGTTAGCCAAATTACCGAGAAGTAAAAAAATGGCGACTCAGACGAGCACTTTTTAATTAAATATGAAATCGTCACAGCTAAAGTAATCATGTGTACGCTTAATACGGCCTCGTGAGCTCCAGTAAGCATAAGTGGGAGTTCTGCTATCATTGCCGAACATGCTGTTAAGTGAGGGGCAAATCCTGATGCGACTAAAAAAATAAATAAATCACCAAATGGTATGTGGTGTTCGTGAAATAAATTTAAGGTAAAAAGATTTGTAACTAGTGCTAGCAGTCCAAGCACTGCCGAGAAAATAACTCGATTGGTATTATTTGGATTAAAGAACATAAAGATCAAAATAACCGCCTGGGAACATAGCCCAACAAGAGTTAGATGACTCCAAAGGGGCGAAGGTAGCAAGCATAGGACAAACGTTGTTTGTTTAATTATGCGAGCCATTTGCACCCAAATCAAAGCAATGCTCGTCTTACATACGTTGTGCTGTTATTTTTCCTATCGATTAAAGAGGTATCTTCGTTTTAAGATATCCACAGAGTCAAAAATGGATTTTTGATGGTAGGTTTTTTGGTTTAACGGAGTTTTTATGACTAGTAAATTAGCTCGATTGTTTTCGGTCACATCTTTTCTTTTTGTGGCTATTTTAGTTTCCTCTAACTTGGTTGTGGCTCAAGAAAATTATCCAGCTGACAACGGTTATGCTGAATACCATCGCGCACCTGACTATCGTCAAAGTGAAAGCCATCCATTAAGAGTTGTGGGTTACATTCTTCACCCAATTGGTTGGGTTATGAGGGAAGTAATTTTTCGTCCATTCAGCTGGTTGGCTTCTTCTTCTGAAGAAACAAGAAGTGTAATGGGATATCGTGATCCTAGAGACTTCAGATCTTCAAATTGTTTCGATACAAGCGGTGATGTGCCTAATTGCAGAGGAGTTGCTCCTTTTAATTACGGCGAAGACAAGAAGTAGTCTTGTTCTAACTTTCAGATTTGTTAGTTGGTTGAGGTGAAACCCCTAACCATTCTAGTGCTAACTGGAATGAAGACTTTCTGTTGTTAATCTGATTTGCAAAGGTTCGTTGAGTCTCGGACATTGATACTAGTATAAGCTGGTCTCGGTCGCTTTTCTCTTCTAATTTTTCTACTCGCGCTCGTAGCCAGTCTCGTTCGTTGATCAAGCTTGCGATCTCTTTTTCTTTTAGCTCGATAAATTTTTCGTGAAGTTCTGCTACAGCTTTTAATTTTTCAATTTCAAAACTTAGAGCAGAGTCTGAAGTGACAGTTGCTTCAGGCGTGTTCTCGGTTTGCAAAAGTGACTCTTGGTTGACTGTTTGGGTGGGCTCGGTGATTACGCTAGATGTATTTGAAGTTTCGGCAATGGGTGTAGTAGGGGCCTGTTCTTGAATAGATGGTTTAGCAATAGAAAGTCTGTTTTTTTTAGTATCTTTAATATTTAGAACCGAAAACAGTTCTGCTCTATCAATTAACAGCTGATCGTTATCTGATTTGCTTTTAAAGTATTCAGCTTGAGCAAACCTGTTTAATGTCTGCTCAGATAGTCCAGTAACCGAACAAGCTTCTTGCAGGGTAATATAATTTGTATCAAAAGCAGCAGCTGAGTTATTCATAATTTTATCCAAAGAATAAAACTTTTATTCGATCTCGCGAATTTCCATTACACTAGTAGAACCTGGTTTGTTAACTTCAATTCCACCAGTAATAACAACACGAGACTTGCTAGGAAGACAATCTAATTCGCGTATAGTATTGATAGCAGATGTAAGTTCTTCAAGGTGGTTTTGCGAGTTATTTCGTACCGAGATAGGAGTCACGCCCCAATATAAGCTCATACGTCGTAATGTCGCAGGAAAAACCGAAGACCCATAAAGTGGCTGCTGAGGGCGGTATTTAGCCAAAAGCCTAACCGAACTTCCCGAAGTCGTACAGGCAATCAACGCCGAAGCTTTAACTTTGTTAGCAGCAGCGCATGATGCATATGCTACGGCATCAGATACTGTTGAAGAATCAGCACCAAGTAATCTAAGTTTATATTCTTCAAATTCAAATGTTTTTTCTGCCTCTAGTGCAATTGCATTTAAGTAATTTACACACTCAACGGGATTCTGACCGATAGCAGTCTCTTCTGATAACATCACTGCATCAGCGCCTTGCATCACGGCAGCAGCCACGTCTGATACTTCAGCTCGAGTTGGTCGTATTGCTGTAACCATTGATGATAACATCTGAGTCGCAACAATTACTGGAATCCCAGCGTGGTTACATGTTTCGATTATCTGTTTTTGAATTCGCGGAACTTGTTCTAATGGAAGTTCTAATCCCAGGTCTCCTCTGGCAACCATCATTCCGTGGCAAACTTTGCAAAGCTCTTTTAAATTTTTAATTGCATCTTTTCTTTCGATTTTTCCGATGATGTGTGCGTCGCCACCTAATCTTTTGATCTCATCTCGGATACGATGTGCATCAGAGACATCTCGTATGAAAGATATTGCAACATAGTCGACTTTATTTTTTACCCCAAATGCTAAGTCGATAAGATCTTTTTCGGTTGTGGCGGGCAAATCGACATCGCTGTCAGGAAACGCGATACCAACTTTTGATCTAAGTTTGCCACCTTTAACAATCTTACAAGTAACTCCTTTTGAGTCTTTTGAAGTTGCTGTTAACGATATGATTCCATCAGATAATAAAACTGGCTCACCGACGTTTAAAAACCTTATAGGGTCTAGAGTCTCTACATAGATTTCATTGGTGGTAGAAATAGAGCCAGAAGCAGCAGGGCGCAGAGTGACGGATGCTCCATCTTCAAGCTGAATAGTGTCGCCCTCAACTGCTGTTATCCTGATTTTGGGGCCACATAGGTCCTGTAGGATGGCAACACTAGAGTTTAGCTTGCTGGCTGCTTCTCGGATTTTATCTATATTAAGCTGATGCTCCTGATGGGAGCCGTGCGAAAAATTGAGCCTAAAAACGTTTACCCCGGCTTTAATTAGGGATTCTAGCGTTTCTGGGTTGTTGGAAGCGGGGCCTAAGGTAGCCACAATTTTAGTGCGGCGGTGGGGGGTACTATCATTCATGGGGGTTAGTATAACGCCGTTAGCCCTAAAGCCTCAATAGTGCTATAGATTTTGCAACTTCGAATAAAATATATTCATCTAATTCGATTAGAGAAGTATGCTCAAGTAGCGCTATGGTAAAAAAAGGTCTTTTAACAAAAAAAGTAGCATTTCAAGGTACTCAAGTGACTATGTACTCAATTGACGGAGTCACATGGTCAACTCGACCAGAAGAGCTTGAGGCAATTATACAACGCCATTTAATGCAACAAGCAGGTGTAAGTGCCGATCTTAAAGGCGAAGAAAAAGTTCCTGCGCCAAAAGTTAAACCTAAAAAGTTTAATCGTGTTCATGATGATAGCGAACTAGACGAAGTTATCGAAGAGGATTCTGACGATGAAAAGTTAGAAGACCTAGATGATGATCTAATAGATGATTCTGATGATATAGATATCAAACCTCTTTCTGTTAAGAAAATCGTTCAATCAAAGTCTGTTAAGCCAGAAGTTAAAAAAGCTGCAGTTAAAAGTCTTGCTAAAGTTAAAGAAGCCGTTAAAGCCAAAGCAAAACCTGCAGCAAAACCATCAGCAAAGCCTAAAAAAGAAGTTGCAAAAAAAGTAGCGAAAAAGCCAGCTGCCAAGCCTGCTTCTAAACCGGCAAAAGCTAAAAAGAAAAAGTAATTCTTCCTTCGATTTGTTGCTCACTCATAACAATCTTTGTTGAGCTTGGAATATTTAAAGCATAATCCAGAGTAATATTATCAGCTTTATCTCTCACAATTGTTACTTCTGTAGTTCCTATCAATCTAGTCGAAACGCCATTGGTTTCAAAATAAAATCTAGTTGGGATACTAAGTGATTGTCTGCTGTTATTTGTTAAATTCTTAATTGAAGATCCTTGAGATTCGATCCTCTTTAGCCAAGAAGGAGCAGCTACTTTTCTTCCAACTTCTTCTATGGATAATGGTTTTGGTTTCTCAAGTGAACCATTAAGTTGAAAGCTGCCAATATTTGTAGCTAGATTGTATACAAATTTATATTCACCAGTTAAGCCATTAGAAGATATTTCTCCAATTTTGATAAATGATGCTGCAATTTCTTTTGCTTTTTTTTCAGCTTCGCGATTGCTAGGTGCTGGAGCGACATTTCCGGGTGAATTGCTAATAACTTTAGTTAATTCTGATTCATGTTGGTTAGATGCATTTCCAAATAAAAATAAATTAACAACTACAACTATTCCGACTACAGATAAAATTACGGAACCTACAATTAAATTTACTAATAGTGATGATGAATCCTTTTTTTTCTTCTTTTTTTGAGCAGCGGTTTGTAAGGCTGCTTGTGGTTGCTTAATTGGGACAGGCTCCTGGGCGGTTTCGGGTATTGCTTGAGTAATCACAGCAGAAGCTTCTGCATCTAGTTCTTCTTCCTCGTCTGGTAAATCTTGATCCTCTTCAATTAAACTTGATATATCTTTTGGAGCAGCATCCTCTAGTTGGCTAATTATCTGAGCTGTTTCGGTAGCTAAATTTTGAGTTTCTTGCGGCTGGATAGTTGCCTTAACAGGAGCTCCTGTAATTACCAGGTCATCCTCTTCTTCTTCAAAGCTAAATAAATTTTCACCAGGCGTAATAATAGGCGCACTTTCGATTGGTTCTCCTAGTGAAAGTTCAGCACTTAAATCTAAAGACTCAGCAGACTTAACCGGAAGTGTATATGTTTGACCGCTTGATTCATCTGAATCAGTAGAATCATCTTCAAACGTAAATTCTAATGGTTCTGGAGGAAGATCTTTAATCATTTTTTCAAAGAAACTTTTTTTATTGTTTAACGATACTGTTTTAGTCGCTGGTAAACAGCTACTAGAAAGCCCCTTAATAACTTTAAGTCGGCATTAACCGCAGCAACCATGAGTATTTGCACTACATTTAACTGCTATTTAGCAGCATCTTTTTCGCAGAAAGAGCAAAAAACTGCTCGTGATGTCCTACGAATTATTCGTATAAATGGGCTAGATGGCATTAAACAGCATAGTTCGTTGTATCAAGGCACAAAAATCCAGGCTCTTTTAGAAAGCCTAGCTGATAATAAAGTTCTGCCTGAATTAGAACCAATATGGCAGGCTGCTTGTAAATTACGAATTAGAATTATCACAATCCTTGATAAGGACTATCCAACTTCGTTATTAGAGTTACACGATCCTCCGTTTTGTATTTTTTTTCTTAGTGAAGATCCCAGTTTTTTAGTCCCTGAATTAAATAAAAACTTATGCGTTGTCGGATCACGAACTGCTACAAGTGATGCTGTCAGTGTTGCGAAAAGTTTAGCAGCAAAAGCTTCTTCTTATGGGCTATGTGTGATTAGTGGTTTGGCATCGGGAATTGATGTCGCAGCACATCAAGGAAGTTTGCAAAATGTAACTCATCAAAAAGTAATTGCTGTGTTAGGAAATGATGTGTCTTTATGTTTTCCATCTTCTAGCACAAAAGTTTATAAAAATATTTTAACCAGCGGTGGCGCCATTATTTCGGAATATCCACCTGGAAATACTCCGATGAAACACCAATTTATTGCTCGTAATAGAATAATGGCTGCATTATCTAAATGCACAGTTATTGTTCAAGCTAAGGACAAGAGTGGGGCACTTCACACTGCAAAGACAGCGCTTGATTTAGGCCGAGATGTGGCTGTATTGCCTTGGTCTTTATCAGTGCATGCAGGTAGGGGATCTAATTTACTTTTAAAAGATGGCGCTTATCCAATTTTGAGTTTTGAAGACTTAATTGATTTGTATCCTGATTTAAAATCGAGCACACAAGGGATAGATGGCTTGGATCAAAATCCACAAAGTGAAGTTTTAAATGATGAAAAATTTCGAGTCGTAATTGATTATTTAAATGACAATGCGAATGTACCGTCTTCTGTTTTAAAAGAGCTTTTTGACTTATCAGAAGTTGACCTGATTAATTTAGAAATTGCACGTTTAATTAAAAGATCGCCGACTTCGATGATATCGCTTGTGTAAATTTAAG